>JALWQC010000191.1 GCA_027080755.1 Paracoccaceae bacterium | reverse complement strand
GTCATCAGCGGGTTCAGCGACAGGGACAGGCAGGCGCTGTCGATCACCTCGCCCACGGCCGAGGCCAGAACCATCGGCAGCCCCATCCCGCCGAATTCCGGATCCGCCGAGATCCCGACCCAGCCCCCTTCGGCAATGGCGCGGTAGCCTTCCGCAAACCCGGGAGAGCAGACAACCTTCCCCCCTTCCAGACGGGCGGGGTGCAGATCGCCCGCAACATTGAGCGGCACAAGAACATCCTGCGCCATGCGCGCGGCCTCTTCCAGAATGGCGGCCATCATGTCGGGCGTTGCCTCGGCATACCGGTCCGTAGCCGAAACCCGCCCCGCATCCAGCACATGTTCCAGATAAAACAGGATTTCCCCGACCGGAGCTTTATACGCCATAATTTTCCCCTTTGATCTTTGCCAAACCACGCGCTTTGCGCTATTGCAGGCCAAACTAGAACCCTGCCCCCCTGCGGGCAAGTCAAACGCGGCGTCAGCATGAAAACACATATCCATCCCCCGACCGAGGCCGGAATCACCGCCGCCGCCCGCCTGTTGCAGGACGGGCAGCTTGTCGCCTTTGCCACCGAAACCGTCTACGGGCTGGGGGCGGATGCCCGCAACAGCGCCGCCGTGGCCAATATTTTCGCGGCCAAAAACCGCCCCCGTTTCAATCCGCTGATCGTGCATGTCCCCGATCTTGCCGGCGCCGCCGAACTGGTCGAGATACCGCCACAGGCGCGCGCACTGGCGGAGGCTTTCTGGCCCGGGCCGTTAACCATGGTTTTGCCCCGTTGTGCCGATGCCGGCCTGTCCGATCTGGTCACCGCCGGACTGGATACCCTTGCCGTCCGCATCCCCGCCAACCCGCTGGCGCGGCGGCTTCTGGCGGCGGCCGGCGTGCCGGTGGCGGCGCCCTCGGCCAACCCCTCGGGCAAGATCAGCCCCACCAGTGCGGCGCATGTGGAACAGGGTCTGGGCGGGCGGATTGCGGCCATTCTGGACGGGGGGCGCTGCGACGTCGGGGTGGAATCCACCATCCTCGGGTTTGACGGGGATACGCCGGTTCTGCTGCGCGCCGGCGGTCTGGCAATCGAAACGATAGAGCCCCTGCTGCCCCGCCCCCTTTCCCTGCCGCAAGCGGGGCGGATCACCGCACCGGGGCAGATGAAATCCCACTACGCGCCGGATGCAAAAATGCGCCTGAACGTCACGGAACCGACGGCGGGCGAAGTGCTGCTGGGCTTTGGCGCGCGGAACGGGGCGCTGAACCTGTCCCCTGCGGGGGATCTGCGCGAGGCGGCGGTTAACCTGTTCTCTTATATGCGAAAAATCGACGATCTGGCCACGCGCTCCGGCAAATCCATCGCCGTTGCCCCGATCCCGGAAACCGGTCTGGGGCTGGCGATAAACGACCGCCTGAACCGCGCCGCCGCGCCGCGTTAGGGGCTAGGCCCAACAATCCGGCCACTATCTGGCGGGCTGAACTTCAGTTATGATATAAAGACAAAACGAAATCGCGAGGGCGGCATGACGTGGGGAAAATACGACAGCCAGACCGGTGACACTCACCATCTGGCCCACCATTCGGCGGATGTGGCTGCCGTATTTTTGCATCTTCTGGAGCATCCGATGTTTTCACGGGCAG
>JALWQC010000190.1 GCA_027080755.1 Paracoccaceae bacterium | reverse complement strand
GTTCCGGTGCGTCGGGGGCGCGCATGGGCAGCAGCACGGCCTTGCCGGAGGGATCCAGCGCCTGTTGCAGGTTGTCGGCGCCCGGGAACAGGCTGGCGGTGTGCATATCCGCCCCCATGCCCAGCACGCAGACATCCAGCGGCAGGGCGGATTTCACCCCTTTAGCGAGGGTGTCTAGCACATCCTCGGGGCGCTCGGCGGGGGCGTACATGGGGATCAGCGTGGCGCTTGCGGCGCGGTTTTGCAGCAGGGTTTCGCGTAACAGGCGGGTGTTGGAGCGCTCCGAGCTTTCGGGCACGAACCGTTCATCCGTCAGCAGCACGCGCACACGCGGCCAGTCGATATCGGCCTGCGACAGCAGGGTCAGAAACGGCGCGGGGGTGGTGCCGCCCGGCACGGCGAGGGTGGCATGCGGCTTGTTTTCCAGCGCGGTTTCCAGATAGGCGGCTACGTCCTCGGCCAGGTTTTCCATCAGGATTTCGCGGTCGGGATATTGCAGAAAATCGGGCATGGGGGATCCTTACAGCAGGTCGCGCAGCACGGCGATCAGGGGGATGTCGGCGGGGGGCATGGGGTAATCGCGCAGGGCATTCGGGCGCACCCATTTCAGGGTTTGTCCTTCCTGCGGGATCGGGGTGCCTTGCCATTTTCGGCAGGCAAACACCGGCATCAGCAGGTGGAAATCCGTATAGGCATGCGAGGCGAAGGTCAGCGGCGCAAGGCAGCTTGACCATGTGTCGATACCCAGTTCCTCGTGCAACTCGCGGATCAGGGCGGCCTCGGGGGTTTCGCCCGGTTCGATCTTGCCGCCGGGGACTTCCCACAGGCCGGCCATGGATTTGCCTTCGGGGCGCTGGGCCAGCAGCACGCGGCCGTCCCTGTCGATCAGGGCGACGGCGGAAACGAGCAGCAGTTTCATGAACGGTAGTCCGCGTTGATGGTGATATACCGGTGCGTCAAATCGCAGGTCCAGACGGTCGCCTGCCCCGTGTCGACGCCAAGGTCCACGGTGACGGACAGGTCCTGCGCCTTCATATAGGCGGCGCCGTCTTCCTCGCGGTAGTCGGGGGAAACCCAGCCATTTTCCGCCACGAGGATATCCCCGAACCGGATCGACAGGCGGTCGCGGTCGGCCTGTTCACCGGCCTTGCCGATGGCGGCGACGATGCGGCCCCAGTTGGGATCCTCGCCGGCAAAGGCGGTTTTGACCAGCGGGGAATTGGCAATCGCCAGCCCGACGGTTTTGGCCGCGCGGTCGTTTTCCGCCCCCCTGACGGTGATGGCAACGAACTTGCTTGCCCCTTCACCATCGCGCACCACCTGTTGCGCCAGATCCAGCATGACACCGTGCAGGGCATCGGCAAAGACGGCGGCGCGCGGGTCGTCCATGCTGGTGATAGCGGGCATGGCGGCGCGGTTGGTCGCCCCCACGATCAGGGAATCCGAGGTTGATGTATCGCTGTCCACCGTGATGCTGTTGAAGGTGCTTTCGGTGTTGGCGGAAACGATTTGCTGCAAAACGGGTTGCGTGATGCAGGCGTCGGTAAAGATAAACACCAGCATGGTTGCCATATCCGGTGCGATCATGCCGGACCCCTTGGCGAAACCGGCGATTTTGACCGGCGTGCCGTCCAGCGTTACGCTTGCAGCGCTGCCCTTGGGGTAGGTGTCGGTGGTCATGATGGCGCGGGCGGCCTTTTCGGCGTTGTCGGGGGACAGGGTTTCGCCCAGCTCGCCCAGCTTGGCGGTGATGCGTTCCGTCGGCAGAGGCTCCCCTATCACACCGGTAGAGGCAACAAAGACGTTCCGCACAGGAATGCCCAGCGTATCGGCAACCCCCTGCGCGGTGCGTTCCACGCCCTCTTGGCCGTTGCGGCCGGTAAAGGCGTTGGCGTTGCCGGAATTGACGATGATGGCCTTGCCGCCCCCGGCCAGCCCGTTTGCCAGATTTTCCTGACACCACAGCACCGGCGCGGCGCGGGTTTTGGAGCGGGTGAAGGTGCCGGCGATCACGGTATCGGGGTCAAGGGCGGCCAGCATGACATCCAGCCGCCCCTTGTATTTCACGCCTGCCTCGACCGCGGCAAAACGCAGGCCGTCAATGACGGGCAGTTTCGGGAAGCCGCCCTTGGGGGCGAGCGGGGAAACAGGCGTTGTGGTCATGGTGCGTCCCTTAGTATTCGGCGTTCTTGATCAGATCGTAATCCTTGATCAGGGCAGGGTCGATGCCGTCGGACATATCCTCGATCGTGGCACCGTCGCGGATTTCGGCAATCCGTTCATCCAGAACCTTTGCCTGCAGCTGCTGCGTGATCTGGTCGCGCAGCTCGTCCAGGGTCGGGGCCGGTTTGATGCGCTTGTCGTTCAGTTTCACGACATGCCAGCCGAATTGCGTCTGCACGGGGGCGGAAATCTGCCCGACTTCCAGACCGGTCACAGCGGTTTCGAATTCCGGCACCATCATGCCCTTGCCGAACCAGCCCAGTTCCCCGCCGTTGGGGCCGGAGGGGCCGGTGGATTTTTCCTTGGCCAGTTCCGCGAAATCGGCACCGTTTTCCAGTTCCTTGACCAGTTCCTTGGCCTCGTCCTCGGTCTTCACAAGAATGTGCGAGGCATTGTATTCCGGCTCCTCGGGCAGATCGGCGATGGCCTTTTCATAGGCGGCCTGAATCATGTCCTCGGTCACGTTTTCCTTGATCACGTCCGAAATCACGGCGGCGGCGCGCAGGCTGCGGGCCTCGTTTTCCAGAGAGATGCGGATCTCGGGCGTGTCGCGTTCCAGATATTCGGCCAGCAGAGTCTGGTCGATCAGCTGGTTCAGGATGCCCTTGAACAGGATGTCATCGGGGGCGGAAAGATACTGTTCCGGCAGCTGGGTGCGCAGCATGATAACCTGACCAAGGGTGATAACCTGCCCGTCAACCACGGCCAGAACCGTGTTGGCGTTGGGGGCCTCTTCCTGTGCCAGAACCGGTGTGCTGGCAAAGCCGAAACCGGCGATTGCCGTGGCCAAAAGTAGTTTACGCATGATAAAACTCCTGTTTATGCGCCGGAATGGCGCGAAATCCCTGTATGCCCCGATGGGCTGGCGTTGACACTGCCATGCCTGCCGCTTACATCAAAAACGAACCTTGTTGTGCATGTGGTCGCGTGAGTCCATTTACGCATTTGCGCGCATTGAAACAAGCACCATAGTCATCCATCAGGACGGCGGATAAGGGTAACATCACCGATCGGCATGATTTGGCCGGCAAAAGTTGAAGAAAGACGGGATATTTATGCTGGGTTTAGGCGCAATGGCCAAAAAGGTTTTTGGCACTCCGAATGATCGTAAAATCAAGGCAATAAAACCGCTGGTGGCAAAGATCAACGCGCTGGAGCCCGAGTTTCAGGCCCTGTCGGACGAACAGATCAAAGCCAAGACACAGGAATTCCGCGACCGTTACGCAGCGGGCGAAAGTCTGGACGATCTGCTGCCCGAGGCCTTTGCCAATGCGCGCGAGGCCGCGTTCCGCACCCTTGGCCTGCGTCCCTTCGATGTGCAGCTGATGGGCGGGATTTTCCTGCATCAGGGCAATATCGCCGAGATGAAGACCGGCGAGGGCAAACCCCTGATGGCGACCCTGCCGGCCTATTCGAACGCGCCGGCCGGTCGCGGCGGGCATGTGGTGACGGTCAACGACTATCTGGCCAAACGCGACGCGGAATGGATGGGGATCGTCTACGATTTCCTTGGCGTCAGCTGGGGCGTTGTCGCGCCCGGCATGCTGGAGGCGGACAAGAAGGCGTCTTATGACGCGGACGTCACCTATGCCACCAATAACGAGCTGGGCTTCGACTATCTGCGCGACAATATGAAATCCAACCTGTCGGAGATCCTGCAGCGCGATCACTATTTCGCGATCGTGGACGAGGTGGACTCGATTCTGATCGACGAGGCCCGCACCCCCCTGATCATTTCCGGTCCGACGCAGGACAAGTCGGACATGTATATCACCATCGACAAGCTGATCCCCGGCCTGACCGAGGAACATTACGAGCTGGACGAAAAGGCGCGCTCTGCCACGCTGACGGAAGAGGGCAACGATTACATGGAGGCCAGGCTGCAAGAGGCCGGCCTCTTGCCCGAGGGCCAGTCCATGTATGACCCCGAAAGCGCCACGATCGTACATCACGTTACGCAGGCGCTGCTGGCACATGCCCTGTTCAAGCGCGACAAGGATTACATCGTGCGCGGGCAGGATGTCATGCTGATTGACGAATTCACCGGCCGCATGATGACGGGCCGGCGTCTGTCCAACGGCCTGCATCAGGCCATCGAGGCCAAGGAAGGCGTGCCGATCCAGCCGGAAAACGTGACGCTGGCCTCGGTCACCTTCCAGAACTATTTCCGCCTGTATGACAAGCTGGCCGGCATGACCGGCACCGCCCTGACAGAGGAAGAGGAATTCGGCGATATCTACAACCTCGGCGTGGTCGAAGTGCCGACAAACAAGCCGATCGCGCGCGAGGATGAACATGACCGCGTGTTCCGCACCGGGGCGGAAAAATACGCCGCGATTGTCGAGCGCATCAAAAAGGCGCACGAAAAGGGCCAGCCGACGCTGGTGGGGACCACCTCTATTGAAAAGTCCGAGCATATCTCGGAACTGCTGAAGGCGGCGGGCGTGCCCCATAACGTGCTGAACGCGCGCTATCATGAAAAAGAGGCCGAGATCATCGCCATGGCCGGTGTGCCGGGCGCCGTGACCATTGCCACCAACATGGCCGGCCGCGGCACCGATATCCAACTGGGCGGGAACCTCGATATGCGCATCGTTGCGGAAATCGAGGCGCAGGGCGAAGGTCACGACCCTGTTGCCATTCGCGAACGGATGGAGGCCGAGGTCGCCGATGCCAAGCAAAAGGCGCTGGAGGCCGGCGGCCTGTTCGTTCTGGCCACGGAACGCCACGAAAGCCGGCGCATCGACAACCAGCTGCGCGGCCGTTCGGGCCGTCAGGGCGATCCCGGGCGCACGGTGTTTTTCCTGTCGCTGGAAGACGACCTGATGCGTATTTTCGGCTCGGAGCGGCTGGATAAAATGCTGAACCGTCTGGGCATGAAGGAAGGCGAGGCCATCGTCCATCCCTGGGTCAACAAGGCGCTGGAACGCGCGCAGGGCAAGGTAGAGGCGCGCAATTTCGACATCCGCAAAAATGTTCTGAAATATGACGACGTGATGAACGAACAGCGCAAGATGATCTTCAGCCAGCGCCGCGAGATCATGGAATCGGACGATCTGTCCGACACCATCAAGGAAATGCGCCACGATGTGGTGGATGACCTGATCGCCACCCATATCCCGCCAAAAGCCTATCCCGAACAATGGGACACCGAGGGGCTGCGGGATGCGCTGCGCACCATCTTCGGGCTGGATCTGCCGGTAATCGAGTGGGCCAACGAAGAAGGCGTGGACGACGAGATCATGACCGAACGCCTGTATAACGAGGTGGACAAGGCCATCGCGCAGAAGGTGGCGAAATACGGTGCCGACACCATGCGGCAGGTGGAAAAACAGATCCTGTTGCAGGCTATCGACAGCAGCTGGCGCGAGCATCTGGTAACGATGGAGCATCTGCGCTCGGTCGTCGGGCTGCGCGGCTATGCCCAGCGGGATCCGCTGAACGAATACAAGACCGAGGCCTTCACCCTGTTCGAACGTCTGCTGGACGATCTGCGCAACACCGTGACATCCCAGATGGCGCATGTGCAGATCATGACGCAGGAAGAACAGCAGGAAATGATCGCGCAAATGCAGGCCGCGCAGGAAGGCGCCGCCCCGCAGGTCCCGGGTGACGGGGGCGCACAGCCCGCCGGTGGCCCCGCGCCGGAGCTGCCCCCGGGCATCGATCCGCAGGATCCCGAAACCTGGAAGGGCCTGTCGCGCAACGATCCCTGCCCCTGCGGATCCGGGAAGAAATACAAGCACTGCCACGGCAAGGTTTAAGGCAACAATCCGATTCGGAACCGGATTCCAAAGGTTTGTAATAAAAACCTTATGTAATTTCGGCATCTGCCAAAAGGCTGGCGCCGGCCGCTATATCTGGATCCCCGCAGGGGGCAGGGGCGCAGATATAGCGGTGTGTTGCCGATAAGACGCAGTTTTGTGTAAGTGCATATTTTATATGTGGAAAAACTTCCTATATTGGGATAAGGTGATGGCCGGGTAGTAGTGTATCTGGTGTGTTTCCGAAAAACAGGCACTCAAGAAGGTGGGCAATCGTGTTTTCTGACGATCGATTTATGACTCTGGCGACCGGACTCGTTCTGGCCATTGTGGTGGGCACATTGGCGCAGAAAAGCGATACGGTTATGGCCTTTTTCGGCAGTTCCAGCGCCGAAACCGCCGAGTCCGACCAGTTTACCGTCCGTGCCGGCAAGAATCAGGTGCTGGATGTGCAGGCAAACGATACGCTGAAGGGCAAGGTTGTCATCACGCAGGCCCCGACGTGCGGTGCCGTGAATGTGAACGAGGACGGCTCTGTCGAATATAGCGATTCGGCGTCTTGCTCGGGCGAGGTCAGCTTTGCCTATTGCATCGAGAATGAAGACACATGCGAGGCCACAACCGTCGGCCTGACCCTCGTCAATCCGCAAGCCACCGTCGTGGCCGAGGCAACCCGGCCTGCCCCGACCCCCACCGATGTCGCCGGAAGCAATTCGGACGGCCTGATCGATGACGGGCCGGAGCAGATAGAAACCGCCCAAACCACGGCCACGCAGACCGCTTCGCAGGATCCCACCCCGACAGCG
>JALWQC010000189.1 GCA_027080755.1 Paracoccaceae bacterium | reverse complement strand
TCTGTATGCTTTCCGCCTGATGGTGGACGGCAATATCCCGATGAATGCCGGCTGCCTGAAACCGATCAACATCATCATTCCGGACGACTGCATGCTGCGCCCGAAATATCCGGCGGCTGTGGTGGCGGGGAATGTGGAAACCTCGCAACACGTCACCAACACTTTGCTGGCGGCGCTCGACGCTATGGCCAACTCGCAAGGGACCATGAACAACCTGACCTTCGGCAATGACGAATACCAGTATTACGAGACGATCTGCTCCGGCTCCCCCGCCGGTCCCGGGTTCAACGGCACGGATGCGGTGCAGGTGCATATGACCAATTCCCGCCTGACCGATCCCGAGATTCTGGAATTCCGCTATCCCGTCCTGCTGGAGGATTTCCACATCCGCCGTGGCTCTGGCGGCAAGGGCAAATGGCACGCCGGTGGCGGCACGCGGCGCAGCCTGCGGTTTCTGGAAAAGATGGATTGCGCCATCCTGTCCTCGCATCGCACATTGCCGCCCAAGGGGCTGAATGGTGGCGGCGACGGGGAGCTGGGCCTGACACAGGTGCGCCGCAAGGACGGGACGGTGGAAACGCTGAAAGGCTGCGACCAGACCGTGCTGGAAGCGGGCGATACCGTCATCGTGCAAACCCCGACAGCGGGGGGATACGGCAAGGCTGGATAATGCCAAAGGTATCGGATAGCCTGCGTCCCGTGTAAGGGGGATATCAGTGCGATTCAGTCTGAATACCATACGGCGACGGATCTATTACCTGCTGGGGCGGATCTGGTTTGTGCCTTTCGGGTTTTACGACGGACCACTACGGGCCTCTGCCGTTTTGCCACATCCGCTGGTGCCACGGGACCTGCGCGATCTGGTGCTGCAAAAGATGATGATCCCGGACAATCCCCTGCGCGCGGTGGTGGCCGACAAGCTGGCGGCGCGCGGCTATGTGCGCGAAAAGGTCGGCGAAAAATACCTGATCCCGCTGATCGATGTCTGCGAAACCGCCGGGGACTTGCGCCTTGACGACCACCCCTGCCCTGCGTTGTCAAACCCAGCCACGCAAGCGGAAAGGTGCATTTCCTGCGCACCCCCGGGCAAAAGGCCGGGCTGGTGGAAAAGGCGCGCAACTGGCTGGCGAGTCCCTATAATACACGGCTTGAATGGGTCTATCGCGATATAAAGCCCGTGCTGCTGGTGGAAAAAATGCTGGCCGATGCCGATGGCGCCCCGCCGGCCGACCTCAAAATCCATTGCGTATACGGCGAGCCGGCCTTTATGATGGCCATCCCGCAGGTGGAAAACGCTGACGGCACGGCGTTCTCGAATATGAAAACCTATTTTTATCTGGATGCGGACTGGAAGGCGCTGGAAACGGATAGCGCCTACTGTTCGCCACTGACCCCGCCGGAAAAACCGCCCGAACTGGATCAGGTGCTATACCTGTGCCGTGAACTGACGCGGGATTTCGACTATATCCGGCTGGACCTTTATATCCACAAAGGGCAGGTCTATTTCGGAGAGCTGACCAACTTCACCGATGCCGCCAAACGCCCCCCGCATAACCTCGACCGGAAGGCGTTCCAGAAATACCTGCAACTGCGGGACGAACGGATTGCACAGGCGCGGGCGCGTTACAGGGCGGCTGG
>JALWQC010000188.1 GCA_027080755.1 Paracoccaceae bacterium | reverse complement strand
GTCGCGGGTGTGCTCATGCAGCCAGTCCACGAAGCCGCGCACCTCTTCGTTGCGCCACATCCATGTGGGGAAACGGGCAAAGGCCTGCCATTCCGAGGCGGGGGTATCCGCATGGCGGACGTAATCGTCAATGCGCGCGGCGTCGGGCCAGTCGGCCTCTGCCGCAACAATATTGAAGCCCTTTTCGGTGATAAGCCGGCGGGTGATACGGTCGCGCATCCGGTAGAATTCGCTGGTGCCGTGGCTGGCCTCGCCCAGCAGGACAATGCGGGACTCGCCGGCGCGCTCTATCAGATCGTCAAGGCGGGCCTCTTCAACCGAATCGAAAACCTGTGCCGCCTGCACGATCCGGCCCGGCAGATCCTCGGCCTGACGAGGGCGCATTTCGATGATGCGGGGGCGCGCCGGACCGGGGACAAAATCGGCGCCCTTTTCATCAATCGAGGGCACAAAACGGATGTCGGCCAGATCCTCGCGGTCAAACCCGCCATCGGCGCGGCGGGTCAGGCGCACCAGTTCCCGCGCCATCGGATTGCCCCCGACAATCGCCACCAGATGCCCGCCTGCGCGCAGCAGCGGCTTCAGGTTTTCGGGGATTTCCGCCACGGGGGCCGACAGCAGGATCGCGTCATAGGGGGCCTCTGCCGCCTGAAGCGCCTCGGCATCTCCGGACAGGATCCGCACATTGTCCACCCCCTCGTGCGCTAGATTTTTACGGGCGGTTTCGGCCAGCTCCGCGATCGGCTCCAGACTGTAGACCTGCCCCGCGATCTGCGCCAGAACCGCCGCGCTGTACCCCGAGCCTGCCCCCAGCTCCAACACCTTTTCGCCGCCGTGCAGTTGCAGGGCCTCTATCATGAACGCGGTGATATAGGGCTGCGGCATCACCTGTTCGCGGGCCAGCGGCAGGGGGTTGTCGTAATAGGCAAAGTCGCGGCTTTCGGGCGGCGCAAACACCTCGCGCCGCACCGCACCCATGGCGGCCAGCACCTTTTCATCCCGCACCCCGCGCCCGAAAACCTGTTCGCGCACCATCTCGGAGCGTTGGTCATCGAATTTGTTGAACATCGCAAAACCCTCCTTCAGGCGGGGCCACCTGCGACAACCGAAGGGACCCTTCCCCCTATATGTAATATCGCAAAGGTTATTTTACAGGGGGCGGCGGGGATTCCAGCAAGGTCAGGATTTCCGCGCAATGGTCCAGCTGCCCGTCGCAGCAATCCGCCAGCAGAAACCCGACCAGTTCGTTGACGGTGGCAATATTGGCCGCATAGCGGATTTCGCGTTTGTGGCGGGTGGCCTGCAGCAGGCCGGCGCGCTTCAGAATCGCCAGATGCCCCGACAGCGTGGAAACGACAATCCCCAGCCGCCGCGAGATTTCCCCCACCGACAGCCCCTTCGGCCCCCTACGCCCCAGCAGCTTGAAAACCGACATGCGCGAAGGCTGGGCAAGGGCGGCAAAGGCCTCTATTGCGTGATCCTGATCCATGTTTCGATACTTGCAGAAATGTCGAAACTTGACAAGAGGAGAGCCCCGCGCTAGCACATTCATATTTCGATGATTGCCGAAATATCGAATGGATAGCGAGGCCAGCAATGGAAACCAGCCTGATCACCAGCGAAATAGATTTCGGGCAGCCCGGTAAACAAACCGGGTTTCTGCGCATCCCCCATTCTGTCCACCGCTCCGCCTATGGCTGGCTGCCGGTGCCCATTGTCTGCCTGAAAAACGGCACGGGGCCGACGATCCTGTTGATGGCCGGCAACCACGGCGACGAATACGAAGGGCAGATCGCCCTGTCCCGACTGGCCCGCACCTTGATGCCGGAAGACATCCGCGGCCGCATTATCATCCTGCCGATGACCAATTTCCCCGCAGCACAAGCGGGAACGCGGACCTCGCCGCTGGATGCCGGCAACCTGAACCGGAGCTTCCCGGGAAGCGCCCGCGGCACGCCGACGGAAATGATCGCCCATTACATCGAAAGCACGCTGATGCCACTGGCGGATTATGCCGTCGATCTGCATTCCGGCGGCAGCTCGCTGTTTTATCCCGCGACCCTGCTGCGCGGCCAAGGATTCACCCCGCCCGAGGCGCAAAAGCTGCAACAGCTGCAAACGGCCTTTGACCTGCCCTATGCCTGGGTGTTTACCGGCGGAGGCGGCCCGAATTCCACCGCCCGCACCGCCATGGGCGCCGCCAACCGCAACGGCGTCGTTTCTGTCATGGCCGAACTGGGCGGGGGCGGCACGGTCACCCGCGACATCCTGCACCGCTGCGAAAGGGGGCTGCGGCGGGTGCTGCACAGTCTGGACATGCTGCCGGACTATACGCCCGATGCCCCGCTCGGCACGCGGGAACTACAGGCGCGCGGGCTGGTTTATGCCTATGACTCCGGCCTGTTCGAGCCCCTGAAAGACATTGGCGAGCCGGTGGCAAAAGACGAAACCGTCGCCCTGATCCATCACCCCGAAACCCCGTGGCAAGACCCTGCACCGGTGCTGTCCCCCTATGAAGGGACCGTTCTTGCCATGCGCGCCCTTGGCCAGACCGTGCGCGGCGATGCCCTCTACCAGATTGCAACGGAGATCCCCGAAAATGCCTGACACCACAAACCCGTATCCGGTTTCCGTCGCCACGGTCGAAGCCGCCGCCCGGATCCTGCGCGGAGTCGTCACCCGCACGCCGCTGCTGGAAAATCCCGAGGTGAACGACAGGCTCGGCGGGCGGTTGTTGATCAAGGCCGAGAATATGCAACGCACCGGCGCCTTCAAGATCCGCGGGGCCTATACCTGCATCAGCCATCTGGACGCGGGGCAAAAGGCCAAAGGGGTGATCGCCTATTCCTCGGGCAATCACGCGCAAGGGGTGGCGCTGGCGGCGCGCCTGCTGGGGACCGACGCCCTGATTGTCATGCCCTCCGATGTGCCGCCGGCCAAAATGCAGGCAACCCGCGCGCTGGGGGCCGAAATCGAGACCTTTGACCGCGACACGCAAAACAGTGACGAGGTGGTGGAACGCCTGCGCGCGCAGACCGGCCGCACCGTCGTGCCGCCCAGCGCCGACCCCCATGTTCTGGCCGGCGCCGGAACCGTCGCAACCGAGATACTGGAACAGGCCGCCGCCCTGGACGCCACGCCCGATGCCGTGCTGGTCCCCTGTGGCGGCGGCGGGCTGACGGCCGCTACTGCCGTGGTCATGCACACCCTGTCGCCCCGAACGCAGGTCTATGCGGTAGAGCCGGCGCTCTTCGACGATACCCGCCGCTCCCTCGCCGCCGGCAAACGGGTCGGCAATCCGAAGGGGTTGCGCACGATCTGCGACGCTATCATGACCCCGATTCCCAACGCCGTCACCTTTCCAATAAATCTGGATCTGCTGGCCGGCGGGCTGGTCGCCAGCGACGACGAGGTGCGCGCCGCCATGCGCTTTGCCTTCGAGCACTACAAAATCGTCGTCGAACCCGGCGCCGCCGTCGGCATCGCCGCCATTCTGGACGGGCGCATCGACATAACCGGCAAAACCGTCGCCACGGTGGTGACCGGCGGCAATGTCGATCCGGCCCGTTTCTGCAATCTGATTGAGCAGAACCGATAACAAAAACCGACAGAACAGGGGAACACCATGCAACGCAGACTGATGGCCGAATGGCTGGGGACTTTTTCGCTACTGGCAACCGTCATCGGCTCGGGCATCATGGCCGAGCGCCTGTCCGACGGCAATGTCGCCATCGCCCTGCTGGGCAACACCATCCCGACCGGCGCGATTCTGGTGGTGCTGATCACCATCTTCGGGCCGATCTCGGGGGCGCATTTCAATCCGGCGGTCACGCTGACCTTTGCCCTGCGCCGCGAGATTTCGCCAAGGGACGCCAGCCTTTATGTGCTGGCGCAGATTTTCGGCGGCATCATCGGCGTCTTTGCCGCCCACCTTATGTTTGACGTCCCGATCATCGACCCCTCCACCACCGTGCGCAGCGGGCTGGGACAATGGAGCGGCGAATTCGTTGCCACTTTCGGCCTGATCGGCACCATCCTTGCCTGCCTGAAGGCCCGCCCCGATTCCGTGCCCATGGCCGTCGGGCTGTATATCACCGCCGCCTACTGGTTTACCTCCTCCACCTCTTTTGCCAATCCGGCCGTGACCATCGCGCGGGGGTTTTCCGATACTTTTGCCGGCATAAGCCCCGCCAATGTCGCGGCCTTTGTCGCCGTGCAACTGGTCGCCGCCGTGCTGGCCACAGGCTTTTCCCGCTGGTTCCTGCGCACCCCCCCCGAGGCCGCCTGACCCCGCCCTTTCGGGTGAAGTTTGCGTGATCCGGGTGAAAACCCCCGCTTTGCCCTTTGCAACTGCGGCAAAATGTGGTTTTTTGCCCCCGAACCCGCTGGCCAATGCGGGGACGGTTGCGCGGGATATTCCGCAGCACAGCAGACCCACCGTATAGTCCGCCGCCCCGCCTCAGGCCACACAGACGACAGAAAGCCCCGACATGGCCGCGAAAATCATTCCCGTTTCCCCCTTTGACCTGATTGTCTTCGGCGCCTCCGGCGATCTGGCCCAACGCAAGATCCTGCCCGCGCTCTATTACCGGCTGGTCGCGGGGCAGATCCCGCCGCAATCGCGCATTATCGGCACCGCGCGCTCGGACTGGGACAGCGCGGCGTTTCGCCAAAAGGTGCGGGACTCGCTGGAAAAATATGTCCCCGAAAGCCGGCGGGACGCCGCGGCCGTCGAACGGTTTCTGGAACGCCTCTTCTATATCCCGCTGGACGTAAAGGGGGATCGCGGCTGGGCCGAGCTGGCCGATCTGGTCAACACCGACCCCAACCCCGTGCGCGCCTTTTACCTGTCCGTCGCCCCGTCGCTGTTCGGCACCATCGCCAGCCAGCTAAGCGCGCGCGGCCTGCGCACCCCCGACAGCCGCATCGTGGTGGAAAAACCCTTCGGACATGATCTTGCCTCGGCGCAGGAACTGAATGCACAGCTGGCCCATTGTTTCCGCGAGGACCAGATCTATCGCATCGACCATTATCTGGGCAAGGAAACCGTGCAGAACCTGATGGCCCTGCGCTTTGCCAATTCCCTGCTGGAGCCGGTCTGGAACGCCCAGCACGTCGATCACATCCAGATCACCGTTGCCGAAAGCATCGGCGTGGAAGGACGCGGCGGCTATTACGACGGCGCCGGCGCCATGCGCGACATGGTGCAGAACCACCTGATGCAGATGCTCTGCCTGACCGCGATGGAGCCCCCCGCCCGTTTCGCCGCCAACGACGTGCGCGACGAAAAACTGAAGGTCATCCGCTCGCTAGAGGATGTCCCCCTCTCCGATATCGTGCGCGGCCAGTATCGCGCCGGGGCCGACGGGGCCGACTATCGCACCGATGCCGGCAACCCCGACAGCCTGACCGAAAGCTTCATCGCGCTGAAGGTCAAGGTCTCCAACTGGCGCTGGGCCGGCGTGCCCTTCTATCTGCGCACCGGAAAACGCCTGCGCGCCCGCATGTCCGAGATCATCGTGGTGTTCAAGGACCCGCCACACGCGATTTTTCCGCACCCGGAACGGCGCCACAACTCCAATTCCCTGATCATCCGCCTGCAACCGGACGAGGCGATCACCATGCACATGAACATCAAGGAACCCGGACAGGGCGGCTTTCGCCTGACCGAGGTGCCGCTGGACATGTCCTTTGCCGACACGCTGGACAAGGGCGAGGAAATGGCCGACGCCTACGAACGCCTGCTGATGGATGTGATCCGCGGCGACCAGACCCTGTTCATGCGCGGCGATGAAGTAGAGGCCGCCTGGCGCTGGGCCGACCCGATCATCGCCCGCTGGCAAGAGGCCGAGGACATCCCCGAACCCTATGATGCCGGTGGCTCCGGTCCCGATGGCGCGCTGGCGCTGCTGCATCGGGACAACCGCCGCTGGCGCGCGATAGAGGCCTGACATGACCCTGCATTCCACCATCTCCGACGTCACCGCCCGCATTGTCGCGCGCTCCCGCCCGGGGCGCAGCGCCTATCTGGCCCGCATGGAGCGCGCCCGCGAGGAAGGCCCCCGCCGCGCCCATCTGTCCTGCGGCAACCTCGCCCATGCCTTCGCGGCGGAACCCGAGGCCGACAAGAAAATCCTTGCCGAAACCCGCGCGCCCAACCTCGGGGTGGTCACGGCCTATAACGACATGCTCAGCGCCCACCAGCCCTTCGAACACTTCCCCGACCTGATCCGCAAGGCCGCCCATAGTGTCGGCGCCACGGCACAGGTCGCCGGCGGGGTTCCGGCCATGTGTGACGGCGTAACCCAGGGACAGGCGGGGATGGAGCTGTCGCTGTTTTCGCGCGACGTCATCGCCATGTCCGCCGGCGTCGCCCTGTCGCACAATGTCTTCGACGCGGCCGTATTCCTTGGCGTTTGCGACAAAATCGTCCCCGGTCTGGTCATCGCCGCCGCCAGCTTCGGCCACCTGCCGGCGGTGTTCCTGCCTGCCGGTCCCATGCCCTCGGGCCTGCCGAATGACGAAAAGGCCCGCGTCCGCCAGCTGTTTGCCGAGGGCAAGATAGACCGCAAGGAACTGCTGAAGGCCGAGATGGCCAGCTACCACGCCCCCGGCACCTGCACCTTTTACGGCACGGCCAACACCAACCAGATGCTGATGGAATTCATGGGGCTGCACCTGCCCGGCGCCAGCTTTATCAACCCCTACACCCCGCTGCGCGACGCCCTGACCGAAGCGGGCGCCAAACGGGCGCTGGCAATCACCGCCCTTGGCGACGCCTACACCCCCGTGGCCGAAATTCTGGACGAGCGC
>JALWQC010000187.1 GCA_027080755.1 Paracoccaceae bacterium | reverse complement strand
CCGACGATCAATCTGGACAATCCGGTGGACTGCACGCTGGATCTGGCGCCCAAAAAGGCCGTGAAACGCAAAATCGACACCGTTTTGTCGAATTCCTTCGGTTTCGGGGGCACGAATGCCTCTTTGGTATTGGGGAAAGTGGAATAAATGGGGCGTAGCATTGCCGCGAATGCGTTTACCCTGCTGATTCTGGTTTTTCTGGGATTGGGGGCGCTGTTTGCCTGGGGGCAACGGGAATTCCATAATCCCGGGCCGACGACGGAAGAGGTGGTTTTCGAGGTGCCGCGCGGTGCCAATCTAACCCGTGTCACCGAGGCGCTGGTGAAACAGGGGGTGATTTCCAACCCTTCGGTGTTTCGCATCGGCGCGCGCTATACCAAGCGCGACGGCAAGCTGAAGTTCGGGGAATACGCGATTCCGGCGCATGCCTCTATGGACGAAATTCTGGATATTCTGACATCGGGCAAAAGCATCCAGTATTTCATAACCCTGCCCGAGGGGCTGTATACCGCTGAAATCATTGCGAAAATACAGGCCAACAAGGATCTGACCGGCGATATTGAAAACGTCCCGCCCGAGGGGATGATGGCGCCGGATACCTATAGTTTCAACCGCGGCGATACGCGCCAGTCGGTGGTGGATCGTATGGTGCGGGCGCAGGAAAAAATCCTGGACGAGGCCTGGGCCGGACGCGCGCCGGACCTGCCGCTGAAAAACAAGGAAGAGCTGCTGATCCTGGCCTCTATTGTGGAAAGCGAAGCAGGGGGCGCGGGGGAATGGGCCAAGGTGGCCTCGGTTTTCTATAACCGGCTGGCGGCGAATATGCGCCTGCAGGCGGATGCGACGCTGCGCTACGGGCTGACGGAGGGCAAGGAACGGCTGCGGCGGGGCCTGCGGGAATCGGAGCTGGCCAAGGAGACGCCGTATAATACCTATGTGATTCCCGCTTTGCCGCCTACTCCGATCTCCAACCCCGGGCGGGAGGCGATTTTTGCCACCGCGAATCCGGCCAAGACCAACTATTACTATTTTGTGCTGGATGGCTCCGGCGGGCATGCGTTTGCGGAAAATTACAAGCAACATCAACGCAATGTGGCCGCCTGGCGGGCGATCGAGCGGGAGCGGAACAGCAATTAAAGCGCACAACCTGTGATTTAGTTGTTGACAGTGCGAACGCTTTAGGGTATACCTCTTGGCAAGCTGGAAGAAGTGGGCAAGCGGCACGGTCGAAAGACTGGCGCCGCTTTTTCATTTCTGCTCGGGGCGGGCAGGCAGCTGAGGCATAAAACACAATGAAAAAACAGGACCCCGAAAATCGGGAGGAAGACCTGCGCATGCTGGAGGCGGCGCGGGAAACAATCGGTATGCTGCGCGCGGCCCTTCTGGCCACGGTGCAGCGGTTGCAAACTGGCGAGGATGTGCCGCAGGCGGGCAAGATCAAAAGCTCGGCCGCGGATTTTGTCAGGGCGCTCAATCAGGTAATCGAAATCGAGGCTGGACTTGCAAAACGGAGTTTTGAACATCGAAACGGCGGAGCGGGGGCGTGTGCGCTCGATCTGGCCGAGGCACGACGGGAAATCCTTGAGCGACTTGCTGTGCGGGTTGGACAAGGAGACAGTGGCGGCATTTCTGGAGGATCTTA
>JALWQC010000186.1 GCA_027080755.1 Paracoccaceae bacterium | reverse complement strand
CGGTTTGGAAAAGGTGCGCGCGATTGCCTACGACTTCGGCATCAAAACCCCGCTGGCCGAGGGGCCGGCGCTGGCGCTCGGGGCGTCCAACGTCTATCTGATTGACATGGTCGGGGCCTATGCGGGGATCCTGAATGGCGGGCGGCAATCCCTGCCCTACGGCTGGATCGACCTGCGGGTGCGCGGTGACGACCAGGTTTTGATGAGCCTCGATCGCGCCGAGGGTTTCCGCGTCCTGTCCGAACGCGCCGACGGCTATCTGATTTATATGATGAGCAAAGTCGTCGAAAAAGGCTCCGGCAAACGCGCCAGTCTGGGGGAACGTCCGGCCGCCGGCAAAACCGGCACCACACAGGGCGCGCGCGATGCGTGGTTTATCGGTTTCACCGCCGATTATGTGGCCGGCGTCTGGATGGGCTATGACGACAATTCCAAGCTGCGCGGCGTCACCGGCGGCGGTTTGCCGGCCGAGATCTGGAAACAGGCCATGACCCGTATCCACGAAGGCCTGCCCATCCGCCCGCTGCCGCTGATCGACCCGGAACTGGAACCCCCGCGCCAGATCGCCCCGCCCCCGACCGAGGCCGAACGCGGCGGCCTGCAAGGCCTGATCAACAGCCTGTTCGGTGGTTCAAACTAATTCCCGCAGCCGTGCCCTGACGGCATCCGCGTCCTCGAACACCAGACGCACGGGAAAGGCCAGCACCTCGGGTTTGAAATGTTCCGGCAGGCGGGCGACGTCCTTTTCTGTTGTCACCAGTTGCGCGCCTTTGGCGTCCGCCTCGGCCTTCAGACGTTGCAGGACGGCCTCGGAATAGGGCTCGTGGTCGGGAAAGGCATGGCTGGCCACCAGCGTCGCCCCTTCCCGTTCGAGCGAGGCGAAAAACTTCCCCGGTCGTCCGATTCCGGCGAAGGCCACGCAGCGCATATCGCCCCAGTCCATGCCCATTTCCAGCGGTTGCAGCTGCGCCTTCCAGCGGGGCAGCGCCGTGATTTGCGGCCAGTCCTGTTCCAGCCGTTTCTGCGCCCTCTCCGGCCCGATGGACAACACCACATCCGCACGGGCCAGCCCTGCGGCCACGGGTTCGCGCAGCGGGCCGGCGGGCATGACGCACCCGTTGCCAAAGCCGACCTCGGCATCGACAACCACAATGTCCAGATCCTTGGCCAGCGCCGGATTCTGGAACCCGTCGTCCAGCAAAATCACCTGCGCCCCGTCGGCAATCGCCGCCCGCGCCCCGGCCACGCGGTCCTTGGCCACCCAGCACGGCCCGAAGGTGGAAATCTGCAAGGGCTCGTCCCCGACATCACCGGCGCCATGCACCCGCTCGTCCACCCGCACCGGCCCTTCCAGCGTGCCGCCATACCCGCGCGAGACCACATGCGCGGTAATGCCGGCCTCGCCAAACAGCCCCAGCAGCGCGATAATAGAGGGGGTCTTCCCCGTCCCCCCCGCATTGATATTGCCGACACAAACCACCGGCACCGGCAGCTTTTCCCACGCTCCGTTGCGCAGGCGGCGCTTTGTGGCGGCGCTCCAGATCGCGGCCAGCGGGGCCAGCGCGCGGGCCTTGAAGCCGCGCGGGCGATACCAGAAAAGCGGCGCGCGCATCATTTGGCGGCCCCTTCCAGCGTGTCTTGCA
>JALWQC010000185.1:610-6832 GCA_027080755.1 Paracoccaceae bacterium | reverse complement strand
CACCTTCAGGCCGAACTGGCGCGCCAGATCAAAGGCGAAGCCGCTGGCCCCCATTTTCGGAATAGACGGCCCGCCCGTTGCCACAACCAGCGCCGGCGCCTGTGCCTGACGGCCTCCGAAATGCACGGTGTATTTGCCGTCGTGCGAAACCCTGGTGATGCCCTGCCCCAGCGCGAATTTTACCCCGCCGCGATTGCATTCATCCAGCAGCATCGCCAGAATTTCCCGCGCGGAACCGTCACAAAACAGCTGTCCCAGCGTTTTTTCGTGCCAGGCAATCCCGTGCGCCTGCACCATCTGCAAAAAATCCTGCGGGGTATAGCGGCTTAGGGCGGATTTCATGAAATGCCGGTTGCTGGACAGGAAACGCTCGGGGGTGGTGTGGATATTGGTAAAATTGCAGCGCCCGCCTCCGGAAATCAGGATCTTTTTGCCGGCCTTGTCGGCATGGTCAACCACCAACACCTTTTGCCCGCGTTGCCCCGTCGTCAGGGCCGCCATCAGCCCTGCCGCTCCCGCCCCGAGGATTATCACGTCGTATTGTTCTGTCTGCGGCATTTCGGATCCTGCTAAAGCCTTGATATAAGGTGAATTTATACACAAATGTAAGCGGACACTAGCGCAGTTGGATATTTTATGTAAAATCCACCCCGAATAAAACGGAGCCCCCCATGCCAACCCCTCCTCGCGGTCTGATATATAACGATATTACCGAAACGATCGGCGGCACGCCCCTGGTGCGCTTGTCGAAATTTGCCAAGGATACAGGCGTTTACGCGAATATTCTGGCAAAGTTGGAATTTTTCAACCCCATCGGGTCGGTCAAGGACCGTATCGGGGTCGGGATGGTGGATGCGTTGGAACAGTCCGGCCAGTTGAAGCCCGGGGGAACCCTGATAGAGCCGACCAGCGGTAACACGGGCATTGCGCTGGCGTTTGTCTGTGCGGCACGGGGGTATAACCTGATCCTGACCATGCCCGAAAGCATGTCGATAGAACGGCGCAAGATGCTGGCCCTTCTGGGCGCGAAGCTGGAGCTGACGCCAGCGGAAAAGGGTATGCAGGGGGCGATCGAGCGGGCCAATGAAATGGCACAGGAAATAGACGGTGCCATCGTGCCGCAACAGTTCCGCAATCCCGCCAATGTCGATATTCACGCCAAAACCACGGGTGCGGAAATCTGGACCGATACGGCCGGTGCTGTCGATGTGTTCATTGCCGGCGTTGGCACCGGCGGCACGCTGGCCGGTGTGGCAGCCGTGCTGAAAAACCACAACCCCGACATAGAGGTCATCGCCGTAGAGCCCGAGGACAGCCCCGTCCTGTCCGGCGGCATGGCCGGCCCGCACAATATTCAGGGCATCGGCGCGGGGTTTGTCCCCGAGATCCTCGATATCGGAATGATCGACAAGGTCATAACCATTGGCAACCAGACGGCGCTGGATATGGCGCGCCAGCTGGCAGCGGTAGAGGGGATCCCCTGCGGCATTTCCGGCGGCGCGGCGCTGGCGGCGGCGGTTGAACTGGGGGAACAACAGGCCTATGCAGGGAAAAATATCGTCGTGATCCTGCCGGATTTTGCGGAACGGTATTTGTCTACATCGCTATTTGACGGATTGTAAAAATGGAACCCGAAGAACTGGAACGCTATGCCCGCCATATTATCCTTCGGGAAATTGGCGGCCCGGGGCAGCAGAAGCTGCGCAATGCACGGGTTCTGGCGATCGGGGCGGGGGGGCTTGGATCCCCGGCGTTGATGTATCTGGCAGCGGCGGGGGTTGGCACCATCGGGATTGTTGACGATGATGTTGTCAGCCTGTCCAACCTGCAACGGCAGGTCCTGCACAGCACCGACGCCATCGGCACCCCCAAGGTAGACAGCGCCATTGCCGCCATTAACCGGATCAACCCGCATGTAAATGTTATTGCGCATCCGGTGCGTCTGACGGCGGAAAATGCGACCGGTCTGGTGCGGGATTACGATCTGGTTCTGGACGGCTCGGACAATTTCGACACGCGCTATCTGGTCAATCGCACCTGTGTTGCCCTGCAAAAGCCCCTGATTTCCGCCGCCATGAGCCAGTGGGAAGGCCAGATCAGCCTGTATGATCCCGCACATGGTGGCCCCTGTTACGAATGTGTTTTCCCCGAACGTCCGGCCGAGGGCCTTGCCCCCACCTGTGCCGAGGCCGGCGTGATGGGGGCGCTGGCGGGGGTTATGGGCTCTATGATGGCGGGGGAGGCGATCAAGCAGATCACCGGCGCCGGCGAGGTTTTGCGCGGAAAAATGATGATTTATGACGCGCTCTATGGTGAAAGCCGGAAAATGGGGCTACAAAAGCGCAAAGACTGCCCTGTCTGTGGCGCACCTTGACGGGCGTCAATGAAACCCCCGTTTCATCCCTGTAGGGCTGTCCGGATCAGGAGGATGCCATGTCAAACGCAGAAGAACATTTCGATATCGTTATCATCGGTGCCGGTCCTGCCGGGCTAAGCTTTGCTCGCACGCTGGCCGATACGGGGTTGCAGATCGCGCTGCTGGAAAAGCTGGACGAAAACGTTCTGGCCGATCCGCCCAATGACGGCCGCGACATTGCCCTGACCCACACCACGGAATCCGCCATGCGGGATCTGGGCATGTGGGACCATATCCCCGCCGACCAGATCGGCACTATTCGCGATGCCAAGGTGGTAAACGGCAAATCCCCCTATGCGCTGCATTTCGATGCCCGCAAAACGGACGCCGACTATCTGGGGCATATCGTGCCGAATTTCCTGATCCGTCGGGCGGCCTATAATTCCGTGCAGGGCTATGACAACATCAAGCTGATCACAGGGGTAGAGGTAACAGACGTGCAGACCGATACCACCATCGGCAAGGTCACGCTGAAAGACGGCACCACCCTGAGCGCCAAGCTGGTGATCGCCGCCGACAGCCGGTTTTCCAACACCCGCCGCAAGATGGGCATTTCCGCCGCCATGCAGGATTTCGGCCGCACCGTGATTGTCTGCGAGATGGAGCACGAGCTGACGCACCACGACACGGCCACCGAATGTTTCCACTATGACCAGACGCTGGCGATTTTGCCGATGCACGGGAAGCTATCCTCGGTTGTGGTGACCTTGCCGGCGGACAGGGCCGACGCTGTTATGGCCATGACGCCCGAGGCCTTCGCCGACGATATTGCCGAACGGTTCGGGCGGGCGCTGGGCAAGATGACGCTGGTGTCCGAGCGCCACACGTACCCGCTGGTGGCCGTCTATGCCGACAAATTCATCACCACCCGTTTCGCGCTGGTCGGGGATGCGGCGGTCGGGATGCATCCGGTTACCGCGCACGGTTTCAACCTTGGCCTTTACGGCGCCGAGGTTCTGGCACAAGAGGTCCGCAAAGCCTTGCGCGCCGGTATGGACATTGGCGATTTCACCGTTCTGTCCAATTACCAGTCCCGCCATCGCCGCAAATCCCGTCCCATGTATCTGGGGACAAACGCGCTGGTCCGGCTGTATACCGACACCAGCGCTCCGGCGAAATTCCTGCGGGATACGGCGCTGCGGCTGGGGAATATCCTGCCGCCGGTCAAAAGCCGTATTATGCGGCAGCTGACGGAAATTGACCGCAAGGCCGGCTGATCAGGGGTTGGCCTCCAGCCAGTTTTCCAGCTGTTGCACCTGATCCGGAGTCATATGCAGCCCCAGTTTGGTGCGCCGCCACAGGATATCCTCGGCCGTTTGCGCGAATTCTTCGGTGCGCAGCCAGTTTACCTCGGCCTCGCGAAGACCGGCGCCGAAATTCCGGCCCAGATCGCCCGTTTCGGCGGCCTCCCCCAGCCATTTCCGCGCGTTGGTGCCATAGGTCCGTATCAGACGGGTGGCCTGTTGCGGGGACAGGAAGGGATACAGGTTCTGCAGCTCTGCAATCAGGTCGTCCACCATGTCATAGGGGAAATCGCCCCCCGGCAACGGTGCCTTTTGTGTCCACTCTCTGCCGGTGTTGCCCAGATGCGGGTGCAGTTTGGTTAACGCGGCCTCGGCCAGCCGCCGGTAGGTGGTGATTTTGCCGCCAAATACGCTAAGCAAGGGCGCACCGTCCTCGTTCAGGCTCAGGACATAATCGCGCGTGGCCTCTGTCGCGGTGCTGGCGCCGTCGTCATACAGCGGGCGCACGCCGGAATAGGTCCAGACGATATCCTCGGCCTCGATCGGGTTTTTGAAGTATTCCGAGGCAAAATGTCGAAGATAATCAGCCTCTTCCTGCGTGCAAACCGGTTTCGTCGTGTCTTTCTGGTCCTTGTCCGTCGTCCCGATCAGGGTGAAATCCCCCTCGTAGGGAATGGCAAAGATGATGCGGTTGTCCGCGCCCTGAAAGAAATACGCCTTGTCGTGATCGAACAGTTTTTTCACTACGATATGGCTGCCGCGCACCAGACGGACGCCTTCCCTCGTGTCCAGATGCACCGTATCGTGCAGCACATGCGCCACCCACGGGCCGGCGGCGTTAACCAGAATCCGGCTTTGCACCTGCTGCTGTTCACCGTTATTTTCCAGCGTAATCGTCCAGACATCCCCCGTGCGTCTGGCGCCGACAACCTTTGTGCGCGTCATGATGTCGGCCCCGCGCGCGCGGGCATCAGCGGCGTTCAGAACCACAAGGCGGGAATCCTGCACCCAGCAATCGGAATATTCAAAGGCCTTTTTCAGGAACGGCTTCAACGGCTTGCCGGCGGGATCCTTTGTCAGGTCCAGCGTTTTCGTCGCGGGCAGAATTTTGCGTCCGCCCAGATGGTCGTAAATAAACAGCCCGATGCGGATCAGCCACGCGGGGCGCATATCCTTGTGCAGGGGCAGAACGAAGCGCATCGGCCAACTGATGTGGGGCATGTTTTGCAACAGCACCTCGCGCTCTATCAGGGCCTCGCGCACCAGCCGGAACTTGTAATATTCCAGATAGCGCAGCCCCCCGTGGAACAGCTTGGTAGAGGCCGAGGACGTCCCGCTGGCCAGATCGTCCATTTCCGCCAGCCCGACCCGCGCCCCGCGCCCTGCCGCGTCGCGGGCAATGCCGCAACCGTTCACGCCGCCGCCGATTACAAACAGATCATAGGGGGGATTTTCCATGGCGACTCGATTCCTGAAATGTTCGGATTGCTTTCGGTTTTTTCGGATACTTGACCAATGTGAACATAAATGCAAGTTTTACCGCCAGAAAGAAGGAAATCCGCGTGCATTTGACACCCAGACAACAGAAAATCCTGGAGGCCGTGCGAAATACCGGCCGTGTCGCCGTCGAGGAACTGGCCGACAGCTTCGCTGTGACCCCGCAAACCATCCGCCGCGACCTGAACCACCTGTGTGATGCCGGTCAGTTGACACGGGTGCATGGCGGCGCGGTTTTGCATTCCGGTGTGGCCAATACGGCCTATGCCGCGCGCAAGAACATGTCCCGGGAGGCCAAGGAAAACATCGGCCGGATTTGTGCGGCGGAAATACCGGATGATGCGTCCCTGTTCATCAATATCGGCACCACGACCGAGGCCGTAGCCGAGGCCCTGCGCGGCCGTCGTGATCTGCTGGTCATTACCAACAACCTGAATGTTGCCAATATCATGGCCACCAATCCCGACTGCGGGGTTATGGTTACCGGCGGGATGCTGCGCCGCTCGGACGGGGGGCTGGTCGGGGAATCGACGCTGGATGCCGTGCGCCAGTTCAAGGCCGATTACGCCATTATCGGTGTCTCCGCGATTGACGAGGACGGCTCTTTGCTGGATTTCGACTATCGCGAGGTGCGGGTGGCGCAGGCGATCATTGCCAATGCGCGCAAGGTTTTTCTGGTGGCGGATGCCTCCAAACTGAACCGCCCTGCCCCTGTGCGGATCGGGCATATAAGCGACATCGACGCTCTGTTTACCGATCAGCCCCTGCCCGACGTTCTGGCGCGGATCTGTCGAGATCATGATGTCCGGGTGCGGATTCCCTGACCCTATTTCCGTATCAGGGCCCGTGTGCCGCCGGCAATCAGGATGGCCACGTCTTTCAGGGCCACCAGCGGGGAAATCCCCCCATGAACGGCGATAAACCGCGGCCGCCATTCCGGCTGGAATTTCTGTTTGAAGGTGCGCAGGCCCTCGAAATTGTAAAACGCACTGCCGTGGCGGAAAATCAGCGCCCCGAACCTTTGCCACAGACGCGCACCTTTGCGGGCCTCTATTCCGGCCAGCG
>JALWQC010000185.1:0-600 GCA_027080755.1 Paracoccaceae bacterium | reverse complement strand
CCAAGGCTGAATTCCTGTAATCCGGCATCGCGGTAATATTGCAGCAGTTCGATAAACAGGAATTCCATCATGCCGTTGGCTTCGGACGGCAGATAACGCATCAGGTCAACCGCCGCATTGCAGCCGTTTTTGGACCGCAGGACATTGGCAAAGGCAACGATCCGGCCGTTTTGCCGCACGATGGCGATCGGGAAATTGTTCAGGTATTTTCTGTCGAAGCGTCCGACCGAAAACCCCTTTTCCTGTCCGGTTTTCCCCCCCAGCCACGCATCGGATACGGTTTCCAGCGTGTCCAGCAGCGCGGGGGAGTGGGGCGGGCTTAGAACCTCGAAATCCCGCCCCTCTTTCAGGGCTTTGTTGTGGGCGGCGCGCATGCTTTTGAATTTCCGCCCTGCCAGCGTGAAATCCGGCAGGTGGACAACGGCCTCTTCCCCGATTTTGTTCAGGGAAAACCCCATTTCGATCCACAGGGGCAGGTAGCGTTCGCTGACCTCGTAGAACACCGGCCGGCAGGAGGCGTCGTAAGCTTCCTCGAAAAAGGCCCAGGCGAGCGAGGGGACGCTTTCGGCAGGGCCGACCGGATCGGAATAGGCGATCCAT
>JALWQC010000184.1 GCA_027080755.1 Paracoccaceae bacterium | reverse complement strand
AGGATTTCGGTCTTGATCCCGGGCAACTCGGCCAGCTTCGCGCGGATCTGGTCCAGAATATAGTTGCCGTTCCCCTCGGGGCCCCAGCTGTTGCGCTCGTCCCAGGGGGCCAGCTCTATCTGGACCTGCCCGATGGCGTCCTGCGGTGCCGCGGCCCCGCCGGTGTTCTGGTTCAACCCGCCAGAGCCGGCAAAGGCAAAGATCGATTCCACCCCGCGCATGTTTTGCACGACGTTTTCGACCTCGTGCACCATACGGTCCTTTTCGGCCAGCGACAGGTTCCCGCGCGCTCGCACGAAGGCAATGGCGCGTTCCGGTTCGGTCTTGACGAAAAACTCGCTGCCCAGATTGTTGTTCTTGTAGGCAATGCCGATCCCGCCCACCAGCGCCGCGGTCAGCACCAGCGACACCACCGGCATAACCGGATTGCCGGAAATGAAGTGGATGATATGGCCGAACCATGTGCGCCTGTATCCCACATCCCCGACCGGCGGGATCCTGTGGCGTTTCAGGGCGTGGATGCTGATCGACAGGCCCATCATCGCCGCCATCAGCACCAGCGAGCCGACCAGCCCGCCACTGGCGCGCATCAGGAACACGCCCCCGACCGCGGCGCCGAAGGCCGCCAGCACCAGCAACAGACGCGCCGCCAGCGGCAGCTTGTCATGCAGGTAGTGCGACCAGACCTCGAACCGGTGCGATATCCGCCCCGCGATCCCCCCCACCACCGGCAGGAAGATCAGCGCTACCACCAGCGAGGCGCTTAGCACAAAGATCAGCGTCACGGGCAGGTTGCGCATGAATTGTCCGGGCAGCCCGGGCCAGAACAGCATGGGCAGAAAGGCCGACAGCGTGGTCGCGGTGGACGACACGATCGGCCAGAACATCCGCGTTGCCGCATGGCGATAGGCGCGCATGGGCGGCACGCCGCGCCCGATTTCCTGATCCGCGAATTCCACCACCACAATCGCGCCGTCCACCAGCATGCCGACCGCCAGAATAAGGCCGAACATCACGATGTTGGAAATGGAGATCCCCATCACCTGCAACAGGGCAAATGTCAGCAGAAAAGAGGTCGGGATGGCAAAGCCCACCAGCAGCGCCGACTGGATCCCGAGCGAGGCCAGCACCACGATCATCACCAGCGCAATCGCCGTCAGCACCGAGGCCTCCAGCTGGCTGACCATATCTTCCACGTTCTTGGAATTGTCCATCGACACATTGACCGTCACCGCCTGCTGCATGTCCTCCGGCCAGCGGGCGGTGGCATCGGCCACGACCTGCCGGACCTCGGCCACGGTGTCGATCAGGTTGGCACCCTTGCGCTTGACGATCTGCAGCGAAACCGAGGGCTGGTTGTTATAGCGCGCGGTGCCTTTGGCATCCTCGAAGGTCAGGCGGATATCGGCCAGCTGGCCCAGCGTGATCACACTGTCGCCATTGCGTTTGACCGGCAGGCCATAGACATCGGCAGGGTTGTCGAAGGCCGAGGGGATCTTGATCGAATAGGCGCCGCTGCCCACCTCTACCTCGCCGGCGGCAATCAGGCGGTTGTTGTTGCGCACCACCGCCAGCAGTTCGTTGGCGGTGACGTTGTAGGCCTCCATCTTCAGGGGGTCTATCAGGACCTCCAGCATCTCGTTGCGCTGGCCG
>JALWQC010000183.1 GCA_027080755.1 Paracoccaceae bacterium | reverse complement strand
GAGGGGGAGCGTCTGGTTCGGGCGAAAAAATGGACAGGATGGCGCCCGACGCAATTGCTCGGGACCAGCGTGACGGGCAAAACACTGGGGATTATCGGCTTCGGGCGGATCGGGCAGGCCGTAGCGCAGCGGGCGCATTTCGGGTTCGGGATGAAAATTCTGGTGCAGAGCCGCTCGAAAGTCGAGCCGGACAGATTGGCACAGACGGGGGCCATTCAACTGGATACGGTCGAGGAGCTTTTGCCAAAATGCGATTTTGTCACGCTGCATTGCCCCGGGGGCGCGGAAAACCGGCATTTGATTAACGCAGCCCGATTAAGGTTAATGAAAAAAACGGCGATTCTGGTGAATACCGCACGCGGCGAAGTGGTGGACGAGGCAGCCCTGGCGCAGGCTCTGAATACCGGAGCAATCCACGGGGCCGGTCTGGATGTCTTTGAAAAAGAACCGGAAATACACCCCGACCTGCTGCATAACGAGCGGGCCGTTCTGCTGCCGCATCTGGGTTCTGCAACACGCGAAACCCGCGAGAGGATGGGGTTCAAAGCCGTTAACAATCTGGAACAATTCTTTAACGGTCAAACGCCCGATAATGTCGTAAACTGATCATTCCTGACAAATTTTCTGCAAATTAGCCCAGTCCGGCGCCGACAGCCCCCCTGCGCTCCCATCCGAATCCGGCAGGGCTTCAAGATCGCGGCGCGTGGCGGCCAGAACGGTTTCGGCCGAGGTTTTCAACGACCCCGCCGGCAAGGCCCCCGTGGTGACATATGTAAAAATATCCTTCAGCGGCGGGGCCTCGAAAACCTGATCCAAAGGCGGGCGGTTTTCGGCCTGTTTCTGCACCCAGCCGACCAACTGCGAGGGCGCTGTCATCTGCTGCAAGGCGGCCTCGTTAACCAGAATCAGCCCACCGGGAAAAGAGGCACCGGCCGGCCCGTTGCGGGTAACCTGTATCGTATAGCCGCCCTTCGGGAAGGAAATTTTATCAAGAGATAACAAAGTATTAGCCACCCCTGCAGAACGACAAACCTGCAAATCGAGCGCCTCCAGCATTTGCCATCCCAGCTGGCGTGCGCTGTCTTTTGTCGTCATTTCCAACGCCTGCCCGCGCAACTTCGCAGGCGCAACACTGCCCGCATATCCGACCGCTCCGAGCAGCAGAACAAGCGCCAGAACGCGGCCCCATTTTCGCGGTTTTTCCGACACAGGACGCAACCGCGAGACCTGCGCGATGGCCTCTATCATCTCGGGGTCGTCGATCTCCAACGTCTCGGTTGCCTCACCATCCGGTGCATATGTGGCCACCCCGTCCGTCAGGGAAAGCCGGCGAATCGCCACCAGTGCCCAATGGGCAAGCGGGGAATCGGAAAAATCCGACAGCACCAACGTGGCGTTGCCGAAAGAGACCAGAACCTCTTGCGGTTCGGCCCCGTCCTGCCGCCACTGTCCGGTGGATTCAAGACGCAGATACGTGTCAATGGCCGTCATGACGGAAGCTGATACCCCGTTTTTTCAAGGATTTCCCGCAGATCTTTTTTCGAGATTTTACCTGTGGCGGTATGGGGCAATTCTTCCATGAAAACAACATCATCCGGGATTTGCCACTTGGCGAAGGACCGCCCTACCAGCGCCAGAATATCGGCCGGATCGGGCG
>JALWQC010000182.1 GCA_027080755.1 Paracoccaceae bacterium | reverse complement strand
GGACGAACACAAAGAGTCCGAGGGCGACCCGCACACCAAATCCCAGCGCCGGCAAAAGGGGCGCGATATTGCCACCAACCGCATGATGCAGGACGTTCCCAAGGCCGATGTGGTCGTGGTTAACCCGACCCATTACGCCGTCGCCCTGCAATGGAGTCGCAAGCCCGGTTCGGCCCCGAAATGTGTTGCCAAGGGTGAAGACGAGGTCGCCGCGCGCATCCGCGAGGTGGCCAGCGTATCCGGCGTTCCGATCCACAGTGATCCGCCGACCGCGCGGGCCATTTATGCCAGCGTCAAGATCGGGCAGGAAATCCGGCCGGAACATTATCAGGCCATCGCCGCCGCCCTGCGTTTTGCCGAGATCATGCGCAAAAAGGCGCGGGAACGGGGGCTTTCGTGACTCCGGCGGAGATACGGAAACTTCTGGCGCTGGCCGAACAGGGAAAATCCCGCGATCTGGCGCTTTATGCACAACAGGTGCAGGCGGCCGAGGCCGTCGCCGCCCGCAAACAGGCCCTGCTGCAAGGCCTGCGGGAAACACCCGCGTTGCAGGATTATGCCGCCAGTGCGCGTTGGCAACGCTGGTCGGAACAGGAAATGCGCCGTTTGCAGACGGAATCCCGCCGGATCGAGGTGGAAAAAGAGGCCCGCAGAAAAACGGCCGCTACAGCGGTTGCGCGGGTGCAGGCGTTGGAGCTGCTGCTGGAAAAGGCCCGCAAGGCCGATATCCAGCAGGCCCGCCGTCGCGCCGAGCAGAACGGAGCCCCGCCCGACGCCTGATATTACTGGGCCAGAAGCGCGTCGAATTTCTTGACAAAGGCCTCGTAGGGCTGGTTGTTCACCAGCTCGCCGTTGATGATGAAGGTGGGCGTGCCCTCGATCTTGTCGGCTTCCAGATTGGCGGTGGAAATATTCACCAGCGCCTGCGCCTTGTCCACGTCCTGGATGCAGGCCTCCATATCTGCGTCTTCCAGACCGGCGATGCGCCCGATGGCATAGAGGTTGTTAACGATATCAAGCGCGGTTTCGCCCTGTGTCCACTCGCGTTGCTTGTCAAACAACATGTCCACAATCCCGAAATAGCGCAGCGGCCCGCCGCAACGGGCCATCATGTCGGCCCACAGGCCCGGGCGGTCGAAATAGACGGTGCGGAAAACCATGCGGACCTTGCCGGTGTCGATGTATTTCTCGCGGATTTTTGGCAAGACATTTTTATGAAAATTGGCGCAATGCGGACAGGTGAGCGAGGCATACTCGATCATGGTAATCGGTGCGTCGGGATCCCCGAGGGCCATTTCCTCAATTTTCGGGCCATCGGCGCTTTGGGCAAAGGCAGGCAGGGCCGTTGCCGCAATAGTGCCGGACATCAGCGCCAGGGCGGCGCGGCGGGAAAAATTCGGGTCGTTGGTCATCAAGGTTCCTTTCGGGATGTTTCATTTCTTATTAGGACATTTTTGCCCAGCATTTCCAGTGCCGCGCGGAAATCGTCGTTTTTTATCGGGTCGAGCGCGGATTTCAGCGATTCCACCTTTTTCGCCGGCAGCTTCGGGCGGGGTCGTTCATGGGTGAAGGCGGCTGCGGGCTCGGAAAACCCGAAACCGGAGGTCTGGGTGATGCGGATGCGCGAAATGGCGTTGTGGCCATAGAGGGCGTTAATCTTTTCTTTAAGTTGCGGCAGCATCATTTGTAGTTCCGGCGCGTGCGCCCCCTCGCATAAAATGGTCAGGCTGGCCCCGAACCCCTCGCGGGCGTGGGATATTTTCACGGGTCGGGCGATGCGGGCAAAGGACGGCCCGACGATATCGGCCCAATGGGTCAGCAAACGGGTCTCGGCAAAGCCGCGCTTGTGGGTGGCGGTGCGGATCCGTTTGGCCAGCAGGCCGCCGGTTTGCACAAATCCGCGCGCCTGACGTCTGGGCGCTGCTTTGGGCTTGCGTTTTGCCGGTTTTTCGTCAGATTCGCGGGTCATGGCGCTCTCGTTTCGGGGTTGGCCTGAATGATAGCGCGTCTGGCGCGCCGCTCCAAGGCCGCAGGGGGGAAGGGGGATAAATCTTGTGTGAACAGGGGCCGAAATCCGCCGATATTCTGGCGTGGTATGACCGCAACGCCCGCGATCTGCCATGGCGCATCCCGCCGCATCACGGGCAGGCCGGCGTGCGCCCCGATCCCTATCATATCTGGCTGTCCGAGGTGATGCTGCAACAGACAACCGTAGCCGCCGTGGAACGCTATTTCCGTTTGTTCACAAGCCGTTGGCCGGATATCCACGCGCTGGCCGATGCCCCCGAAGCGGAGGTCATGGGGGCCTGGGCGGGGCTTGGCTATTACGCACGCGCGCGCAATCTGCTGAAATGTGCCCGCGTGGTTTCGCGCGATCTGGGCGGGGTTTTCCCGCGGGATGTGGCCGGATTGCAGGCCTTGCCCGGGATCGGCCCCTATACCGCCGGCGCGATTGCCGCGATTGCCTTTGACCGTCCGGCGGTGGTGGTGGATGCCAATGTGGAACGGGTGATGGCGCGGGTCTATGCGGTGGAAACCCCGTTGCCGGAATGCAAAACCACGCTGCGCCGCTATGCCGAGGGGCTGACCCCCGCGAATCGGGCCGGGGATTATGGGCAGGCGGTGATGGATCTGGGGGCGACGGTGTGCGGGCAGAAACCGGATTGCCCGCAATGCCCGTGGCGGCGGGATTGTCGGGCCGCTGCCGCCGGAATTGCCGCCGATTTGCCACGAAACGCCCCGAAACCGCCCAAGCCCGAGCGGAACGGGATTGTCTATCTGCTGCATCGCAGCGACGGCAAGGTTCTGGTGGAAACCCGTCCGGCGAAGGGGCTGCTTGGCGGGATGCTGGGTTTCCCGGGGTCTGACTGGGTAGAGGGGCAGGCGGTTGGCACCCCTCCGGTCGCCGCCGACTGGCAGCTTTTGCCGCAGACGGTGCGCCACACTTTCACCCATTTCCATCTGACGCTTCAGGTGTATCAGGCGCAGATCGGCATCGGGGCAAACCCCGCCGTTGGCCGGTTCGAGGCCCCCGCGCCGCAGGATATGCCGACGGTTATGCGCAAGGTTTGGGCGCTCGGGGGTTGATGTCCTGCGGGGATGGTGGTGAACTGCCCGAAACAGTAGGAGGCCCCATGCCGGAAAAACCCGTTCCCGCCCTGTCCTATGCCGCCCCGCTGGTGCTGGCCGTTCTGGTGATTCTGGCCGCGGTTTACGGCGGCTGGATGATCGCGCTGGTGCCCTTTGTCGCGATTGTGCTTAGCTCGGTCATCGACCGGATGCTGGGCGACAACCTTGCCAATCCGGATCCCTCCACCCCCGAAAGCGCGCTTTTCGGACACAAGCTGTTAACCATGATCTGGCTGCCGTTGGAGGTAGCATTCGTTTTCCTTGCCATTGCCGCCGTAACCCGTTTCGGAGATTTCACCCCGCCCGAGGCCGTGTTCCTGATGATGGCGGTCGGGGTGGTTACGGGGCTGACCGGCATTGTGTATGCCCATGAACTGATCCACCAGAAGGACCCGCTGGAACGGGCCTTGGGCGACGGGCTGCTGGGTATGGTGCTGTTCGGGCATTTTCGCACCAAACACATCCTGATCCACCACCGCTATGTCGGCACGCCCGTTGATCCGGTAACGGCCCGTTATAATGAAGGATTTTACCATTTTTTCCCCCGGGTTCTGTATCAGGGCCTGCGCGGCAGCTGGCGGCTGGAATCGGCCAGGCTGGCGGCGCGCGGGTTGCCGGTGCGGGATTTTTCCAACCCCTTCTGGCGCTATGGCGGCTGGGCGCTGGGGTTTCTGGCGCTTGCGGCGCTGATCGGTGGCTGGGCCGGAATCGGGTTGTTTCTGATACAGGCCTTTATCGCGGTGCTGTTTCTGGAATTGACCAACTATGTGGAGCATTACGGCCTGACCCGCAAACATCTGGGCGCCGGAAAATATGAACCTGTGCGCCCGCACCATTCCTGGAATTCCGCGCGCCGGTTTACCAATTATCTGTTGATTAACCTTCAGCGCCATTCGGACCACCACTACAAACCGGATCGTCGCTATCCCCTGTTGCAGACCTATGATGCCTCGCAGGCGCCGCAAATCCCCTTTGGCTATCCGTTTCTGGCCGCCATCGCGCTGGTGCCGCCGGTGTGGTTTCGCCTGATAAACCCGCGGGTGCGCAAGTGGCGGGCGATGTATTACCCCGAGATCATCGACTGGAGCGCTTATAAATCGGCGGGCAATCCACCCCCCGAAAGCGCCGGCGACTGGGCCTGACTATTCGCGGAAGGCCTTGGTGAAATAGTCGGTCAGCGGTTTCAGCAGATAGCTTAGCGGGGTGCGGTCGCGGGTGCGCAGGAAGGCCTGCACCGGCATGCCGGGGACGATTTCCACATCGCCCAGCTTTTCCAGTTCGGCGTCATCGGGCAGGATTTCGGCGGAATAATAGGCCTCTCCGGTGATGTTGTCGGTGAAAACATCGGCGGAAACCTTGGTGACATGGCCGGAAATTTCGGGGGTGGTGCGCATGTCGAAGGCGCTGAAACGCAGGCTGGCGGGCTGTCCGATATGGACCTGATCGATATGGTTGGGGGCGATGCGCGTGGCGATGACCAGCCGCGAATCCTGCGGCACGATGTAAAGGATCGGCTCGGCCGGACGCACGACGGAACGCACGGCAAAGAATTTCTTGCCGTAGATAACGCCGGAAACGGGGGCGCGGACCTCCATCCGTTGCAGGGTTTCCTGTAGCGAGGCCCGCTTTTCCGCCAGCTCTATTTCGCGGAATTGCAGGTCGCGCAGGGTGGTGATCGCGTCTTCGCGCAGGCGCGAGCCGAGGCGCAGGATTTCGATGTCTATCTCGGCGATTTTACCACGGCTTTCGGCAATGCTGGCGTTCAGGGCGCCAAGCGTGCCGTCCATCCGTGCCTTTTCCCGCTGCAGGGCGCGCACCTTGGTAGCCTGTGACAGGCCTTTGGCAAGCAGGGCCTCTTCATCCGCCAGTTCTGCGGATATCAGGGCCTGCTGGGCGGTGAGCGAGTCTATCTGCGCCTGGTCCCCGCGGATTTTATCGACGATCTGGGCCTTCTTTTCTTCCAGCAGGGCGGCCTCGCGGGCGAGGGTGTCACGGCGCGCCTTGAACAGGTTTTGCTGGCCTTTCATCAGATCCGCCACCAGCGGATCATCGGCGTTTTCCAGCAAAAGCGGGGCAAAGGTGACGGTTTCGGCGCCGTCGCGCTCGGCCTCCAGTCGGGATTTGCGGGCGGAGATTTCGTAAAGCTGGCCGTTGATGACGGACAGGTCGGATTGCAAAAGCGTGTCGTCAAAGCGCAGCAGAACGTCGCCGGCCTGCACAAGATCGCCGTCATCGACCAGAATTTCCCCGATCACGCCGCCGTCGGGGTGTTGGACGACCTGGCGGTTGACCTCTACCTTGACCTGGCCGGGGGCGACGATGGCGCCGGCGATATTGGTGCTGACCGACCACAGGCCAAGGCCCAGCAGCAGGACGGCCAACGCCAGAAAGCCGAGGAAAAGCGGTTTGCCTGTGCTCCAGTGGCGGGTCATGGGCGGGCCTCCGGTTGCAGGGCGCCGCCGACTTCGGCGTGGTTTTGCACCTGGGCGCGCAGGACCTCGTCGCGCGGGCCGAAGGCGCGGTTCATGCCGTCCTGCAGCACCATCAGCAGATCACATTCGGCAATCCCCGAGGGGCGGTGCGCCATGATAATCACCGATCCGCCATCGGCCTTGAAGGCACGGATCGCGGCGTTCAGGGCGGCGGCCCCGGGGGCGTCCAGATTGGCGTTCGGCTCGTCCAGAACCAGCAGAACGGGGTTTCCGAACAGGGCGCGGGCCAGTCCGATCCGTTGTTTCTGTCCGCCCGACAGCCGCCCCGCCGTGTCGGCTATGCGGGTGTCGTAGCCCTCGGGGAGGTTCAGGATCATCTCGTGTGCGCCGGCTTTTTGCGCCGCCAGCACCACGGCAGCGGAATCGGGGTTTTGTTGCAGGCGGGCGATATTTTCCGCGATTGTGCCCTCAAACAGGGTCACGTCCTGGGGCAGATAGCCGATGTGCTTGCCAAGGTCCGGCCCGTATTGGTCCAGCGTCGCCCCGTCCAGCCGCACGGTCCCGCCCGCCGGTTGCCAGATGCCGGTCAGCACCCGCGCCAGCGTCGATTTCCCCGAGGCACTTGGCCCGATCACCCCCAGCGCCTGCCCCGCCGGCAGGGTGAAACTGATCATGCGCAGCGTGGCGGTTGTCCCCGCAGGGGGCACGGCCGAGGTTTTTTCCAGCTCCAACACGGCCCTGGGGCGGGGCAGGGTGGTGCGTTTGCTATCGTCCGGCACCTGCGCCAGAAAGGCCGCCAGCCCGCGCCAGCCGTTGCGCGCGCGCAGGATCAGGGGCCATTGGGCGATGGTTTGTTCCACCGGCGCCAGCGCCCGCCCCAGCATGATGGATGCGGCAATCATAACCCCCGCCGTGGCCTGATGCTGCAAAACCAGATAGGCCCCCAGCGCCAGCATGGCCGATTGCAGGAAAAACCGGAAGGTTTTCGAAAGGGTGCTGAAGGTGCCGGTCATATCCGAAGACCGGATCTGCGCCGCCAATGCGGTTTCGCGCAGGTTCTGCCAACGGGCCAGCGCCGCGTCTTCCATGCCCAGCCCGCGCACGACCTCGCCCTCGGCCCGCAGTTTGTCGGCAAGGGCATCACTGGCGACGGTTTCCCGGGTGGCGTTGGCAACAGGGCGGAAGGACAGCATCTGGTTCAGGATCGCCAGGATCACCAGCAACAGCCCCCCGCCGGCCGCCAGCCAGCCCAGCCAGGGGTGGAAGGTGAAAATGGCAAGGATAAAAAGCGGGGTCCAGGGGATGTCGATCACGGCGAAC
>JALWQC010000181.1 GCA_027080755.1 Paracoccaceae bacterium | reverse complement strand
TTCTTGGCCTCTTTCACGGCCAGACGCAGGCGCGGGTTTTTATCGGGGTCCGGGTCGCCCATCTTGGCGGCCACGGTGATCTCCTTGGCCAGTTTGGAAAACACTTTCGAGCGCGCCGCGTCCTGACGCCCTTTGCGGTGTTGGATATTCGCCCATTTTGAATGGCCAGCCATGGTAATCTCCGTGCAATTTCTGTTTGATCTTTCTATAAGGCAGACAAAGGGCAAGGGGCAACCCCGCGCGGCAATTCAAAAGGGCCAACACCATGACCACGGACCAGATCATCCTGTTTTCCCTGTTCGGGGGCGTATTTGCCATGCTTCTCTGGGGGAAGTTCCGCTATGATCTCGTGGCCTTCACGGCGCTGATGCTGGGCGTGGTGCTGGGGGTGGTGCCGACAAAACATGCCTTTGACGGCTTTGGCAACTCGGCCACGCTGGTTGTGGCGCTGGTGCTGGTGGTCTCGGCGGGGCTGGTGCGCTCGGGGGCGGTGTTTCTGATCACGCGCACGCTGGTCAACGCCAACCGCAGCCTTGCCAAACATATCACAATCATGGGGCTGATCGGGGGGATCCTGTCGGCCTTTATGAACAATGTCGCGGCGCTGGCCCTGCTGATGCCGGTCGATATCCAGACCGCGCGCAAGGCGGGGCGCTCGCCGGGGCTGTCGCTGATGCCGCTCAGCTATGCCACGATCCTTGGCGGGATGGTGACGCTGATCGGGACGCCCTCCAACATCATCATATCCACGATCCGCGAGGACAGCCTCGGCGCGCCCTATTCCATGTTCGACTTTGCCCCCGTGGGCGGGATTGCCGCGATGGCCGGTCTGGCCTTTGTCGCGCTGATCGGCTGGCGGCTGATCCCCCACCCAGCCGACACGGCCGAAGCCGGCAGCCCGCTGGAAGGCGTTGCCGACTATATCGCGGAACTGGTGGTCCCCGAAGACTCGCGCCTGATCGGGCAGCGGCTGGGGGATCTGAACGAGGATGCGGAAAAGAACGATGTGGTCATTCTGGGGATCGTGCGGGACGGGAAGCGGCGTTATGGTTCGGGGCAGAACACCACCTTGCGCGCCGGCGATGCCCTGGTGCTGGAGGCCCGCCCCGACGCGCTGGACGAATTCCGCGTCGCCCTCGGCCTGGATTTCGCCGACGCCAAACGGCAAGAGGCCCTGACCGCCGACAGCGAGGGCCTGCGCGTGGTAGAGGCCGTGGTAACAGACGAATCCCGCATCCGCGGCAAAACCGCCATGGCGATCGGGCTGGGGTGGCGGCGATCCTCGGTGCTGCTGGGGATCTCAAGGCAGGGCCGGCGCATCCGCAAACAGGTGCGCAAAACGCGCGTGCAGGCGGGCGACATCCTGCTGCTGCTGGTGCCCAAAGACCGCGAAACCGAGGTGCTGGAGTGGCTGGGCGTCCTGCCGCTGGCCGACCGCGGGCTGGCCGTGACCGAGGATAAAAAAGTCTGGCTGGCCATCGGCATGTTCGCCGCCGCTGTCCTGGCCGCCAGTTTCGGGCTGGTCTATCTGCCCGTGGCACTGGGGCTGGTGGTCGTGGGCTTCGTGCTGGCCAAAATCTTGCCGCTGGACGAACTTTACACCCATATCAGCTGGCCGGTTGTGGTGCTGCTGGGGTCCATGATCCCGCCGGGGGCGGCGCTGG
>JALWQC010000180.1 GCA_027080755.1 Paracoccaceae bacterium | reverse complement strand
CCGAAGGACACCGGCCTGTATCGTGACGGACAAGAGGAACTGCCGCGCGAATTGCAGGCAGGACTTGCCGAACTGGGAATCCTATAGGGCCGCGGCAACGCTGGCGAATTTCACCGCCGCTTCCTCGCCCAGACGCTGCAGGGTTTCGTTTTCGCCAAGATCGGCAAAGGTCATCATCGCCTTGGGATCGGCCAGACGGACCAGGCATTCGTTGTCGCCGGACTGTTCCACCGTCACATTGCACGGCAGCATAATCCCCACATCACCGCGGGCATTCAGCGCCTGATGCGCCAGATTCGGGTTGCAGGCCCCGAGGATAACATAGGGGCGGAAATCGACATCGAGCTTTTTCTTGAAAGTCTTGTCAACATCGACACGGGTCAGAATTCCGAAACCTTCGGTAGCAAGCGCGGCGGTGACCTTTTCGATAACATCGTCAATCCGGCCGGAAACGGTAACGTCGATTGTGAAACTGTTGGACATAGGTTTTTCTCCTGTTTGGGGTGTCGATTTTGAAAATAAGCGCCGCGAAGGGCAAAACAAGGGGGGGCAAATAACAATAAAGGCATCCGCCCTATTTTCGCCCGATTGTTGGGCAATACTATTCATAGTTTGTAAAGATGTTGGCTGTATTTCAAAAGTATATGACGATAGCAGGAGTGCCGTTATGGTATGGGAAAAAGTGAAAACATTTGCGAAATGCGATGATGGCGCCGTTACGGTGGATTTTGTTGTCCTGACAAGCATGACCGTTCTGATGGGAACCGCCGTATTGCTGGCGATTTCTTCGGGGCTGCATAACGGCTCCAACAGTGTGGACCAGCAGATCGTATCGACCAGCACGCAAGCGGCCGTTATCGGCCAGCAGATTGTTAGCGGCAACTAGAAGCTATTTCGCAATAACTTCAAAATGTTAAGGCGTATGTTACCTTTTCCGGCAACAGGCCCGCACCGCGCCTTCACATCAAGCCCCCGCAATCCGGCGCGTAAAACCCGACAGGTTGCCCCGGGAACGGTTTCCTCGCCCCCGCCGAAAGAACAGTTTCGGCCCTGACCTTCGAAAAACCTCAGGATGATACGAAGGCGGACAGACTCCCGATTAACGGGCGTGGCGACGGGGTATAAGAGAATCACCGGCAGGCATACAACTGCAAAGCCCCCGCGAAATAAGGCGAAATTGTGGCGAAAGACGGCAGCCGCGCCCTAACCGGGTAGGGAAAGCCCGCCGGTCTGCGCAACAGCCCTCAGGATTTCCCCGACCCCCTCGCGGTCCCGCAAACGGGCAAAAACGGTTGTTCCGCCCTGACGCATCCGCGCCGCGTCCCGCGCCATGACCTCCAGATCCACCCCGACATGGGGGGCGAGGTCGGTTTTGTTGATGACAAGAATATCGGAGCGGGTAATCGCCGGCCCGCCCTTGCGGGGGATATCCTCGCCCGCGGCCACATCGATGACATAGATCGTCAGGTCGGCCAGCTCGGGGCTGAAGGTGGCGGACAGGTTGTCCCCGCCGCTTTCGATAAACACCACATCCAGATCGGGGTGGCGGGTGTTCAGGTCGGCCACCGCCGCAAGGTTGATAGAGGCATCCTCGCGGATGGCGGTATGCGGGCAGCCGCCGGTTTCCACCCCGACGATGCGGTCGGAGGGCAACACCTGCTGGCGCAGCAGGGCCTCGGCATCTTCTTGTGTGTAGATGTCGTTGGTGATGACGGCAATGGAATGGCTGTCACGCAGCGCCTCGCAGAGGGCGGCGGTCAGCGTGGTTTTCCCCGCACCGACAGGGCCGCCGATTCCGATGCGCAGGGGGCCGTTGGGGCTGCTCATGTGTGAAAAATCCTTGCATACTGGGTTTCGTGTTTCATCGCGGCAATATCGCTGCGAAAGGCGGTGGCGGACAGGTGCGACAGCTCCCCGCTTCGGGTGTCCCCGGCGACCTGCTGGCACAGCGGGGCCAGATCGCGGATGATTTTCTGCCCCTCCGTCTGGCCAAGGGCAAACAGGCGTTGCGCGGCGGCGACAAGGTTGGACATAAAGGCCTGCAGATACATTTTCGCAGTCAGATCCTGCGGCAGGCCCTGCAAAACTGCGGCCCGTCCGACGGCCACCGGATAGACCAGATCCCCGCCCGCGCCTTGCCAGATTTCCCCTGTTACCAGCCCGAAGGCCCTGCCCTGGCGCTGCGTTTCAACCGCCCGCTCTTTCGAGGCGGCAAAGGCCAGCGCCGTGGCGTTGATCTCGCCCAGCGCATCGGCATTTTCCGCACGGTAAGCCGCCGCCAGAAACAGCGCGTCGTTAAACCCGCCCCCGTGCTGCAAAACATCCGCCAGCCAGTCGCGCAAGTCCTGCCCGTCCCCGACCTGCCCCAGATCCACGGCCGCCTCCAACCCGTGGGAATAGGTGAACGCCCCCACCGGATAGGCCGGCGAGAACCATTGCGCCAGCGTCAGGATATCGGCGTCAGTGGGCATGGGAATGGGTCCGCCCGTGACCATAGGCGCCGCCCTCGGGGGTGAAGGCTTCGCGCACATCGCAAAGCGTCGCGCCCAGTTTTTCCAGCATGTCGCGGATCACATGATCCCGCTGGATCAACAGGCGATCCGCCTCGATCTGGCAAGGCATGTGCCGGTTGCCGATATGCCAGGCCAGACGGACCAGATCGCCGGTGACCTGCAGCAAATCCTCCTCCGCCGCAACCACCCCGACCAAGCGACCGTCTTCCAGCACAAAAGCATCCCCGTGATCGAGGCTGGTGGTGTGGGGCAAATCCACCAGAAACGCCTCGCCCCCGTCGGTTTCCAACACCTTGCGCCGCAAAAACCGGTCGTCATAGGTGAGGGTGACGGTGGCAGCGGGGCCGGACCAATGGCCGGCGCGGTGGAGGGTGCGGGCGACAGGACTAGCGAACATGGCAGTTCTCTTGAAATAAGGGCAGCGGCCGGCTGCAAGTAGAAGAGGGACACCTGCCCATCGAACCGAAGGTTCGCCTCCGGTGAAACGAAGCGGGTAGATGTTGCCCGACCGCGCAGCCAAATGAAAGAAAATATATGCCTTTCATCCCAGCCACCCCGATAACCCTTTCATTTTATGAAACGATATGCGCCTTTGCCCGTTTTTTTGCATTTTTCCGGCCATTTCCCAAACTTCGCCTCCATCCCCATCATAAACAAGTTGCGCATGTTCAGTATCTAAAATCCGCATGACCACCAATCTGTCACAGCACGCATTAAGAGCAATCCCCCTTGTCGAAGTGAGCTTGATTTGAACAAGGTGACCGCTTTCATCTATCGCATCGTGGGCCGGCTCACTTGCTGGTAACAGTTCCAGATTCAACTGCTCGGCCGCGATAACCTCGCCAATTGATCCAACAAGGTGACCATCAGGTGTAAACTTCCGCCCCGGAAACCGTCGCTCAAGGCTGGCCACCATCTGATATATTTGAGCCACTTCCCTTGGAAGCTTGATAAGCATCCCGTCCCCTAAAACATAAAATACCGCTGTGCCATTGGCAGCACCTCGGCCGGTTCGCAGGTTAGCAGTTCGCCGTCGGCGCGCACGTCGTAGGTTTCGGGGTTTACCTCCATCACCGGCAGGGCGTCGTTCAGCAGCATGTCGAGTTTGCCGATGCCGCGGGTGTTTTTTACCGCGACCGTCTGTTTGGCCAGCCCCAGCCGGTTGCCGATGCCCTCGGCCTGTGCGGCGGCGGATACGAAGGTTACGGCCGAGTGTTCGACCGCGCGCCCGAAGGCGGCGAACATCGGGCGGGAATAGACCGGTTGCGGTGTCGGGATAGAGGCATTCGGGTCCCCCATCTGCGCCACGGCGATTGATCCCCCCAGCAGCACCATTTCCGGTTTCACCCCGAAAAACGCCGGATTCCACAGCACCAGATCGGCGCGCTTGCCCTCGGCCACGGAACCGATTTCGTCGGCGATCCCGTGGGCAATTGCCGGGTTGATGGTGTATTTGGCGATATAGCGGCGCACGCGGAAATTGTCGTTGTCGCCGGTTTCTTCCGCCAGTCGCCCGCGCTGTTTCTTCATCTTGTCGGCGGTCTGCCATGTGCGGATCAGGACCTCGCCCACGCGGCCCATGGCCTGACTGTCGCTGGCAATGATGCTGAAGGCGCCCATGTCGTGCAGGATATCCTCGGCCGCGATGGTTTCGCGGCGGATGCGGCTTTCGGCGAAGGCGACGTCCTCGGGGATGGATTTGTCCAGATGGTGGCAGACCATCAGCATATCCAGATGTTCCTCCAGCGTGTTGACGGTAAAGGGCCGCGTCGGGTTGGTAGAGGCCGGCAGGACATGTGCCTCGCCGCAGATCTTGATGATATCGGGGGCATGGCCACCGCCTGCGCCCTCGGTATGGAAGGCGTGGATGGTGCGGCCTTTCATGGCGTTTACCGTATGTTCGACAAAACCGGACTCGTTCAGCGTGTCGGTGTGGATCATCACCTGCACGTCCATATCGTCGGCCACGCCCAGACAGCAGTCAATCGCGGCGGGGGTGGTGCCCCAATCCTCGTGCAGCTTCAGGGCGGCGGCGCCGGAGCGGACCTGTTCTTCCAGCGCGGCGGGCTGGCTGGCGTTGCCTTTGCCGGCAAAGGCCAGGTTCATCGGAAAGGCATCCGCCGCCTGCAACATGCGCCCGATATGCCACGGCCCCGGCGTGCAGGTAGTGGCAAGCGTGCCATGCGCAGGCCCCGTGCCCCCGCCGAGCATGGTGGTCAGGCCGGAATGCAGCGCGTCTTCTATCTGTTGTGGACAGATAAAGTGGATGTGGCTGTCGAATCCGCCGGCGGTCAGGATCTTGCCCTCGCCGGCGATAATTTCCGTGCCCGGGCCGATGATGATATCCACATTCGGCTGGGTGTCGGGGTTGCCGGCCTTGCCAATGCGGGCAATACGGCCGTCTTTCAGGCCGACGTCGGCCTTGTAGATACCCGCGTGATCGACGATCAGGGCGTTGGTGATTACCGTATCGACGGCCCCGCCGGCGCGGGTTGTCTGGCTTTGGCCCATGCCGTCGCGGATAACCTTGCCGCCGCCGAACTTGACCTCCTCGCCATAGGTGGTGAGGTCGCGCTCCACCTCTATGATCAGGTCGGTATCGGCAAGGCGGACACGGTCACCGGTGGTGGGGCCATACATAGCGGCATATTCGGAACGGGGGATGTGGCGGGGCATCAGAGACCTCCCATGATTTGCGCGTTGAATCCGAACACCCGACGGGCGCCGGAAATCGGGATCAGCGTGACCTCGCGCCGCTGGCCCGGCTCGAACCGCACGGCGGTGCCGGCGGGGATGTCCAGACGCATGCCGCGGGTGGCGGTACGGTCGAAATCGAGCGCGGGGTTGGCCTCGGCAAAATGGTAGTGGCTGCCCACCTGCACGGGGCGGTCACCGGTGTTGGCAACCATTACGCTCAGCGCCTTGTGGCCGTCGTTCAGGGCGATGTCGCCATCGGCTGGGAAAATCTCTCCGGGGATCATGTCTGTTCCTCTTCGTCAATCATGGCTTGCAGGGCGCTCATCGGATCGGCTCGTGGACGGTGACCAGTTTGGTGCCGTCGGGGAAGGTGGCTTCGACCTGCACTTCGGGGATCATTTCGGGGATGCCTTCCATGCACTGGTCGCGGGTGACAACCTCGGCCCCCGCCTGCATCAGATCGGCGACCGAGCGGCCGTCGCGCGCGCCTTCGACCACCGCGTCGGTGATCAGGGCGATGGCTTCGGGGTGGTTCAGCTTTACGCCGCGCGCCAGTCGCTTGCGGGCAACCTCGGCGGCCATGGCGATCAGCAGTTTGTCTTTTTCACGAGGGGTCAGGTTCATGTCAGATCATCCAGCATTTGGGTAAAGGGGTGGTGTTCAGGTGCTCCAGTATCGGAATCAGATGTTTGCGCAGTTCAAAACTATCCGGCGCAAGCAGGCGCAATACAAGCAGGTTTTCCCGCAGCAGACTGGCGCCGCCCTCTGCCGGCAGCATTTTGCGCAACGGGGTCAGGCGGGCTTCGGCATCCGGGGCGGCATAGACCAGGCTGGCCATGGCGCGGGCGCCGGCGGCGATATGGGGGCGCGCCAGATGCCTGTGTGCGTTGCCGGCAAGGGTCATGGCATCCAGATAGAGCGGCGCGCCATTCCGGCGCAGGTCGATCCGGTCGCAAAAGCGGATGTCGTCGAGGGTCTCGCCCATCGCCACACGTCCGAAAACCAGCGGTTCGACCACCAGCGCGCGGGCGTCGCCTTCCAGATCAATACGCAGGCTGCGTTCATAGCGGCAGCCGTCAAACAGGATGGTTTCCTGCGGCAGCCAGTTGACCCGCGCCCCGCTTTCCACACGGATCCGGGTTGTCATGCGCCCCGCAGCAGGATGGGCAGAACGATAGGCCCGCTCGGCCGCCTGGGTGGTCAGGGTCAGGGTGCTGCCCCTGCGTGCCACAACATTCGTATCGAAACGGTCACCCCCCGTGATGCCGCCGGCCGTGTTGACCAGAACCGCCTCGAACGCGCCTTGGGCGGAACGGGGAAACAGGCACCGGAAAGAGCCGGACTGGTGCAACCTTTCCAGACGGGACAGCCCGCCGCCGGCCTGCACGCACAGATCCAGCGTTCCGCGCGCACGCGGCACCCGGGCGGGGTTTATGGCAATGGCGTGTGGGATCGGCCCCTCCTGCAATGTGTTTCCGGTGTTTATAGGAAACCATGACAGAATATGCCGCAAAAAACAGCACGGAACGGGCTAAAAATTCCGGTTGATCAAAAAATGGGCAGGATGGCAGCCCGATGGCGGAAGTTCGGGCAGGTCGTCCCGCCGGCTTTCGCCTTGACCGGTTGCGGGGGATGGCGTCTTATGATGCGGAATACAATCTGGAGGGACAGCCTATGCCGGCACTCGATATCAACTTT
>JALWQC010000179.1 GCA_027080755.1 Paracoccaceae bacterium | reverse complement strand
CGGATCCACCGTTCCAATCTGGTCGGCATGGGCGTGATCCCGTTCGAATTTACCGGCGGCGACAATCGCAAAACGCTGGGCCTGACGGGGGACGAGACTATCTCTATCGAGGGGCTAGAAGGCGATCTGAAACCGCTGTCCGACGTGCCCTGCACGATCACCTACGCCAACGGGACGACCAAAACCATCGCCCTGAAGTGCCGGATCGATACGGAAATAGAGGTCGAATACGTCGAAAACGGCGGCGTGCTGCAATACGTTCTGCGCAATCTGGCCAAGGACTGATCGCGCCTGCATAGCAGACCAAGGCGGCCCCGGTGCAGATCGGGGCCGTTTTGCATTGTGGCTTGTAATACGGGCGCCCGCAGGGTTCACTGCACAAAACCCGGACAGGAGCCACACCATGCCCACCACCATGCCTTATATGTTGATAATGCTTGCCGCCGGAATCGGCATTCCGGTGCTGGCGGCGCTGAATGCGGCGCTGGGCGCGCGGCTGGGCAGTCCGGTCGCGGCGGGGGCGGTCCTATTTGTGGTGGCGCTGCTGGCAACCCTGCTTGTCCTGCTGCTAAGCGGTGCGGCCCCGAAGGTGGCCGGCGTGGTAGAGGCCCCCAGACATCTGCTGCTGGCGGGGCTGCTGGTGGCGTTCTATGTGCTGAGCATTACCTATGTCGCCCCGCGCTTCGGTGTCGGAAATGCCGTGTTTTTCGTGCTGCTGGGGCAGCTGATAAGCGCCGCCATTATCGACCATTTCGGCCTGTTCGGCGCGCAGGTCAGCCCGCTTTCCCTGACCCGTGCGGCCGGCATAGCGCTGATGGCTGCGGGGGTTTTCGTGACGCAACAGGTGTAGGTCTACGCCCTGGAACACGCCCCGCTCGCGAAGGCTTGACTGGATTGTCGGCGCAATCGGCGTTACACCCGTATCAACACAGTTTTTCGGAGTCGCCATGCGTATCTTTGCCATTCTCGGGCTGGTCATCACCTTTCTGGCCCCTGTTCCCGGTTGGGCTAAAAGTCCCGTGGTGGTGGAGTTGTTCACCTCGCAGGGGTGTTCGTCCTGCCCGCCGGCCGATGAATTCGTGCGCGAACTGGCGTTGGAGGATGCCGCGGTTATCGTGTTGGGCTGGCATGTGGATTACTGGGATTACATGGGCTGGAAGGATGTGTTTTCCCTGCCCGAAGCCACCGCGCGGCAGGAAGGCTATCGCCGGCGCTGGGGGCTGCGCGCCCTGTTTACCCCGCAAATCGTCATTCAGGGGGAAACGCAGACCGTCGGCAGCAACGCCCCCGAGGTCCGCATGTATGTCAAGGATTTCGAGGCCGAAACCCCCGTGGTTTCTTTCCAGACCACGGTTGCCGGCGGCCTTGCCAGCATCCGGATCGCCCCCCTGACGGAGAACCTGCCCGAAGCGGATATCCTGATCGTGCGGATAATCCCCGAGGCGGAAACCAGCATCAAGGCCGGTGAAAATGCCGGGCGGGAGCATGCGGACGTCAATATTGTGCGCGACAGCACCCGCCTGACCAGTTGGGACGCGAAAACGCCGATGGTCGTTGACGGGGTGAAGCTGGGCGAGGGGGGCTTTGTGTTGATCGTGCAGGCGAAAAACTTCGGGCCGATCCTGGGGGCGCAATATCTGGAATAGGGCTATGCCCTAAAGATTCCAG
>JALWQC010000178.1:2567-6917 GCA_027080755.1 Paracoccaceae bacterium | reverse complement strand
CTTCTTGAAATGGCGCACTATTTCCTTGGTGAGCGCCCCTTCGAGCCGGACCAGAAGGCGAAGAAATTCCTCGATACGGTATCCCGTGGTATGCTGAACAGATTGACTTCGCGCCTGCGGGATGTTAGCTGGACACAAGAAAATCTGGAGGCGGAAATTCGCGAATTTGCCGAGGCCGAGGGCCTCAAACTTGGCAAGGTCGCGCAGCCCCTTCGGGCGGCCCTGACAGGCCGAACCGTTTCGCCAAGCGTCTTCGAAATGATGGTGCTGCTTGGCAAAGACGAAACCATCGCCCGGCTGGAGGATGCCTCTCGCTGAAACCCGCGCCTTTCGCGTCGGGATTCACGAAACATTCACACCGCGCGATTAAATGGAACGCGCCCGACCATCCGGTCCGGGCTTTGGCTGAGGTAAAACATGACATCTGACACACGCAACGCAACGCTGGACTTTGACGACAAATCGCTGGAGCTGCCGATGCGCAGCCCGACCCTGGGGCCGGATGTCGTCGATATCCAGAAACTCTATGCCCAGGGCGGGATCTTCACCTATGACCCGGGTTTTACCTCTACCGCGTCCTGCGAATCCAAGATCACCTATATCGACGGCAACAAAGGGGAGCTGCTGTATCGCGGCTATCCCATCGACCAGCTGGCGGAAAAATCCCATTTTCTGGAGGTTTGCTACCTGCTGCTGTACGGCGAGCTGCCCAATGCCGAGGAACTGAACGAATTCATCCCGCGCGTCACCCGTCACACGATGCTGCACGAACAGATGAGCTATTTCTTCCGCGGCTTCCGGCGCGACGCGCATCCGATGTCGATTATCTGCGGCGTGCAGGGGGCGATGTCGTCCTTTTACCACGATTCCACCGATATCAACGATCCCTGGCAGCGCGAGGTCGCCTCGATCCGCATGATCGCCAAAATGCCGACGATCGCCGCCTGGGCCTATAAATACTCCATCGGCCAGCCCTTTGTGTATCCGCGCAACGATCTGGACTATGCCTCCAATTTCCTGCACATGTGCTTCGCGGTTCCGGCCGAGGAATACGTTGTGGACCCGATCATCGCCCGCGCGATGGACCGGATTTTCACCCTGCATGCGGATCACGAGCAGAACGCCTCTACCTCTACCGTGCGTCTGGCCGGCTCTTCCGGGGCCAACCCGTTTGCCTGTATCGCGGCCGGTATCGCCTGTCTTTGGGGCCCCGCACATGGCGGCGCCAACGAGGCGGCGCTCAACATGCTGCGCGAAATCGGCACCGTGGACCGCATCCCCGAATACATCGCCCGCGCCAAGGACAAGAACGACCCGTTCCGCCTGATGGGCTTTGGCCATCGTGTCTATAAAAACTTCGACCCGCGCGCCAAGGTTATGAAAGAATCCGCGGACGAGGTTCTGGGCCTGCTGGGCATCGAGAACAACCCGACGCTGCAGGTGGCCAAGGAACTGGAACGCATCGCGCTGGAAGACCCCTATTTCGTCGAGAAAAAGCTCTATCCCAACGTCGATTTCTATTCCGGCATCATTCTGGACGCGATCGGCTTCCCGACCTCCATGTTCACGCCGATCTTCGCCACGGCGCGCACCGTCGGCTGGATTGCCCAGTGGAAAGAAATGATCGCGGATCCGACCCAGAAAATCGGCCGCCCGCGCCAGCTGTATACGGGCGCCACATACCGCGACTATGTGGATGTGGAAAACCGCTAAAATACAAAAACGCCGGAGCATCCCCTCCGGCGCTTTTACGTCAGGAACGCAAGAACCGAGCGCGCCGCCCGCACCCCCGGCGCCACCCCGCCAGCCCCGAGCGCCTGCATCGTGGCCCGCATCGCGTCATGCTGTTCCGCACCGGCCGTCGCGTCGCTTAACAAATGGTGAATCGCCGGATAGATCAGATCGGCGCGGCAGTCCTTTTGCCAGAACTCCGGCACGGCGCGGGTGCCGGTAACGATGTTCACCAGCGTTGCCGTGTCGATTTTCACCAGTCTTTCCGTGATATAGGCCGTCAGCGGCTGCATCCGGTAGGCAATCACCATCGGCGTATCCGCCGCCGACAATTCCAAAGATACCGTCCCCGAGGCCGCCAGCGCCGCCATGCTGGTGCCAAAACAGGCGCGTTTGCGTTGCTCGGCCACGGCGGGCGGGCGGCCGCGCGGGTCCAGAATGGTAACATCCATGCCCTGAAACAGGCTATGCAGATCCCCGACCCGTTTTTCCACAGTGGGCACAACAACCTTCAAATCCGGCTCGGCCTGTTGCAGCAGGCGCACGACATCGCGAAACACCGGCCCGACCCGCGCCACTTCGCCGGCGCGGGAGCCGGGCAGAACCGTCAGGATTTTATCCGCCGGCGCAAACCCCAGTTCGGTGCGGAACGCCGCCATAGCCGCCGCATCCGCCTGCGGTTCCGTCACCACCGGATGGCCGACGAAATCCGCCGACATCCCCGCCGCCTGCATCAGGGGCGGCTCGAAGGGCAGCAAGGTCAGCACATGATCGACAACCCGCGCCATTTTCACCGCCCGTTTCGGCCGCCACGCCCAGACCGAGGGCGCCACATAGTGAATCACCGGAAAATCCGGGCGCGCCGCCTTGACCTTTTTCGCCACCCGCAGGCAGAAATCGGGGCTGTCGATGGTGATCAGCGCCCCGGCCCCGCTGGCCAGAACCGCCTTGGCCGTCTGGTCCACCCGCGCCAGCAAGCCGCGCAGTTTCGGCAGAACCTCGGCCAGCCCCATGATCGACAGTTCCTCCATCGGGAACAGGCTGTCCAGCCCTTGCGCCGCCATCAAAGGCCCGCCAACCCCTTGAAATTCCACGCCTTCCGCTTCCTGATGCAGCCCCTCCATCAAGGCCCCGCCCAAACGGTCGCCCGATGGCTCGCCCGCGATCAGGAAAAAGCGGCGCGCGCTCATGGTGCCACGCACCACAGGAACAGCCCGCGCGCGTCGGCCTCGGTCAGGGTTTTTTCGCGCTCCAGCACCATCACCCCCTTGGCGGCAATGGCGATACCGGCCAGTCCGGCCGCTGCCGCCTGCACGATAGTTTCCGGCCCGATCGCAGGCAGATCCACCCGCATTTCCTGCTGCGGTTTCGGACGTTTGACCAGAACCCCGCGCGGATTTGGGGGCGTTTTCCGGCTGCGGGCCACATAGTCCAGCATGCTTTGCGTGCCCTGCTGCGTTTCCAGCCCCAGACACAGCCCCTTGTCCACCACCGCGCCCTGCCCCACGTCCAGCTCCCCCAGCTTTTCCGCCAGCAAAAACCCGCGTTCCGCATCCTTTCGCGCCATGTCATCGGGGGAAACCGCACCCAGCACCCCCTCGGAGGGCAAAAGCGCGGGCAGGACCTCGTGCGCGCCCTCGACGGTGAAACCGTTACTTTCGAATATATTGACGATTTCGCGCAAAAGCACATCATCGCTGCGATAGGTGCCGGACAAAAGCGCCGCCGCCATTTGCTTTCCCAGCATATCCAGTCTGTCCGGGTCCAAATTCGGGCGCTCGACCTTTCCGGCGAAACAAACGGATCGGCAACCCTGTTCTTCCAGCTCTTGCAAAAGCTTGCCAAGCCTTTCTATCGGCACGGAAATCACCGGATGCCCGTCCGTCCAGTCCAGTTCCGTCCCCTCGAACACCACAACACGGTAGGCGCGGCCCTGCTCGCGACAGGATTCGGCCAGCAATCGGGGCAGAACGCCCGTGCCGCTGACAATGCCCAGTCCGTCCGCCATCGTTTACGCCTGCTCGCGCGGGGTCAGGAATTTGCGTTTGCTGTCAGAGGCCAGAAACTCCAGCACCTCCTGCACCAGCGGGTTGCCGGCATAGCCCTCGCGCACACTGGCGATCCGCGCCTGCAGTTCCCCGTCTTCCTCGAACAGCTCCTTGAAGGCGGCGCGCAGCCCGTTGATGTCGCCCTTGTTGGCCCCGCGCCGGCGCAGCCCGACAAGGTTCAAGCCCGCCAGATCCGCACGCTCCCCGACCACCGCGCCATAGGGGATGACGTCGTTGGTCACCATCACCACCGCCCCGATCATCGCCCCCTGCCCGATTTTGCAGAACTGGTGCACGCCGCTCAGCCCGCCGATAATCACATCGTCGCCCAGCACCACATGCCCGGCAAGCGAGGCATTATTGGCCAGCACCACATTATTGCCAACCTGACAGTCATGCCCGACATGGGTGCCCAGCATGAACAGCCCGCCGTCCCCGATCCGCGTCACCCCGCCACCGCCCTCGGTGCCCGGGTTCATGGAAACGGATTCGCGGATCATGTTGCGCGCCCCGATAATCAGGCGGCTTTCCTCGCCATGGAATTTCAGGTCCTGCGGCTGATGCCCGATAG
>JALWQC010000178.1:0-2557 GCA_027080755.1 Paracoccaceae bacterium | reverse complement strand
GCAAAGGGCCAGATCCGCGTTTCATCCCCGATCTCCGTATGCCCGGCAATCACCACATGGCTTTTGAGTTCCACATAAGCCCCAAGCCGCACGTCCGGCCCGATATGGCAGAACGGCCCGATTTTGCAATGGGCACCGATAACCGCCCCCGCATCTATGACGCTGGAGGGATGAATGCTGGCCGTCGGGTCAATAGTCATCGTCAGCCCTGTGCATCATCCGGCAGCACGATCATGGCCGAGAATTCGGATTCCGCCACCACCTTGCCGTTCACCTTGGCCTCGCCCCAGAATTTCCAGATTTTTCCGCGCCCGCGCAGCACCTGCACATGCAGTTCCAGCATATCGCCCGGCCCGACCTTCTGGCGGAATTTGGTTTTATCCATGGTCATGAAATAGACCAGCGCCCCCTTGTCGATCAGATCCAGCGTCGAGGACACCAGAACCGCCGCCGTTTGCGCCAGCGCCTCGATGATCAGCACGCCGGGCATGACCGGTTCGGCCGGGAAATGGCCGGTGAAATGGGGTTCGTTCATCGTCACCATCTTGATACCGACGGCGCTTTTGTTGTGCTCGATATCCTTTACCCTGTCGATCAACAGGAAAGGATAGCGATGCGGGATCATCCGCATGATCTGGTTGATATCGACGCTCAGGCCCTTGCCGGTTTCGCTCATTTGTCTGTCTCCACTGCCATATTCGGGTTTTCGGCGTAGGCCTTGTCCAGCAGGCTTATCGCCTCGTCGGTTATATCCATATTTCGGTCAAACAAAAGCACAGAACGCCGGTCCAGCAGCGCGCTGGCGCTATATTTTTGCATCAGGCGGTTCAGATAGGGCGCGGCAAGGGTCATGAAACGCAGCGGCGCGCGGTCGAAGTCCTCCTGCAGGGCGCGCCCTTTTTGCAGCTGCTCCTCGCGGATTTTCTGCACGCGGGCGTCGAAATCCTCGGCCAGGGTCTGGAATTCCGGGATCGGCAGGCTGGCGCGTTTTTCGGTCAGGCGCTTTTCCTCGGCCTCCAGCGTCTGGTCAATCATCCGGTTTTCCTGAATCAGGGCGCGGCGCTTGTCGATGACCGTTTGCAGGATCGCCTTGCCAAGCGCGGAAGCGTTGATCAGCCGTTCCTGATCCAGCAGCAGAATCGCCCGCGGGAAAACCGTCGGATAGGCCCCCTGCGCCAGAACCGGCGCGCCAAAGACAAACAGCGTCAGGACCAGCGCCAGCAGACCACGCAAGACAACGGATGCGCGCGCCACCCCGGCCCCCTAGAAACGTGTTCCGATAGAAACGCTGAAGTTTTGCGTCACATCGCCCGGTTCCACCAGCAGCGGGAAAGCATAGCTGAATTCCAGCGGCCCGATCGGGGTGGACCAGAACAGGCTGACCCCGGTAGAGGCCCGCCACTTCATGCTGTCGTCAATCCCCGGCGGCGGGCCGTCCAGCCCCCAGACAGAGCCACCCTCGACGAAAACCCCGCCAAAGATGCCGGAATCCTTGCCAAAGCCCAGCGGGAAAGAGCCCTGCAAACGCCCGACCCCGTAGAAATTCCCGCCAAGCGCATCATTGGCCGCCGTCGATGTATCCCGCGGCCCGATACCACCGGTGGCAAAGCCCTTCAGGCTTTGGCCGCCAAGGAAGAACCGGTCGGTCACGCGCGTGCCGCTGGCGCCGGACATCAGGGCCCCGCCTTCCAGTTCCGCGCTCAGCACCAGATTGTCGTCGAAGAAGGACATATAGCCCTTGGCGCGGGCGACGGTCTTGGAATATTGCACATCCCCGCCAAGGCCCGCGACTTCCTCGTCCAGGGACAGGACGAAACCGCCGGTCGGCTCGATTTTGGAATTGCGGCGGTCATAGGTCAGCTTGCCGCCAAGGGCCGAGGTCAGCAAACCGCCCTGTTCCGCGATAATCACCGGCGAGGCATTCGCCGCCGCGTCGCGGATTTCGTTGTAGGACAGACGATAGCGCAGCTCCAACCGGGAATTTTCGCCCAGCGGGAAGGCCATCGAGGGTTCAAACCCGATGTCGGTCGTCTGGAAGGACGATTCCGTGCGATCCACCTGCGTGTAATAGGCATTCACGCCGGCATAGACATCACGCCCGAACAGCGCCGGCTCGGCAAAGCTGAAGGACAGGGATTTGTTGCGTTCCGCATAGGACAGCTTGAAATTGATCGCCTGCCCGTTGCCAAGGAAATTCTTTTCCCCGTAGTTGATAGAGGCATTGACCCCGGCATCCGTCGAATAGCCGAAGGCAAAGCCGACGCTGCCGGTGGGTTTTTCCGCCACCTCGACGCTGACAATCGCCTTGTCGGGGCTGGAGCCTTCGCGCACGGTAACGCGGGCATCGCCGAAAATCCCCAGCGCGCGCAGTTTTGCGTTGGCCTCGGCCATCTTGCGGGCGTTGAAGGCATCCCCTTCGACAAAATCGAACTGCCGGCGGATGACCCGTTCGCGGGTGCTGGTGTTGCCACCGATATCGATCCGCTCCACATAGACACGGCGCCCGTTGAACAGCTCGAAATTGACGTCAACGGTGCGGGTTTCCTCGTTCTTGGTG
>JALWQC010000177.1 GCA_027080755.1 Paracoccaceae bacterium | reverse complement strand
TGGCTTTCATCCCGTTCGGGCCGTCCAGACGGTTTCGGGTGGCTTCCAGTTGCACCCGCTCCAGCGGCAGGCGCGGTGTCGGGGCAAACCGGACAGAGGCACGGGCCGTGTCGCTTTCGAAGCTATAGCGGGCACCGTTGACGGTTACGACATGTTTGCCCGGCCATGCGGCGATGATGTGGTTGGGCTTGTAGGACAGCGCCATAATCTGGAAGGCGGGGGCGTCCCAGGCCCAGATGCCGGCCGGATCCGCAACATGCAGGCCGGTAAATGTGGTGTCGAAACGGTTGGGGTATCCGGCGGTTTTCAGGTTGGCGATATCGATCGTCCAGCCCGTGGCACGTTGTTGTGCGACAAGCGTGTCCAGCAGGCTTTGCTGCGCCTTGAAACCGGCGAGCCAGTAGGCGCTCCAACCCAGAGCGATAATTGTGGTCAGGATCGCAACGCGGCGCATGGACATCCCCTTCGGATTTCGTAATCTGGCCTTATCGTATGAAGGAGCGGCTGACAATGCAGGGGCAGGAATTTTGGGTGTTCGGCTATGGCTCGTTGCTGTGGAAACCGGGGTTTGCCTTTGCCGAACGGCAGCTGGCCACGCTGCAGGGGTTTCACCGCAGTTTCTGCATGGCCTCGGTGCATTATCGCGGCACGCCCGAACGTCCCGGTCTGGTTCTGGCACTGGAGGCGCGCGAGGGCGCGGAATGTCGGGGGGTCGGCTTTCGTGTGACGGCGGAGCAGGGGCCCGATGTGCTGGCCTATCTGCGCAAACGCGAGCTGGTCTCGGCCGCCTATCTGGAAAAATGGCTGAAAATCCGGCTGGCGGACGGGCGCGTGGTGCCTGCCCTGTGCTATGTGATCGACAGCACCCACGGGCAGTATCGCGGCGGGCTGTCCCTGCCCGAGCAGGCGGAAATCATTGCCGCTGCCGCGGGAAATACCGGCCCCAATGATGCCTATCTGTTTAATACGGTGGCGCATCTGGCGGAGCTGGGGATCAACGACCCCGAGATGGAAACCCTGGCCGATATGGTGCGGGCGGCCCGTCGGGACCGCCCGTAAGGTTTAGATGTTGCTGACCTCTACGGTCATGCCTTCGGCCGCGGTGATCGTGACGATATCGCCGGGCTTGGCGGTCTGGCCTTCGGGCCATTTGGCCACCCAGCGCAGGCCGTTGATTTCCACATGCCCCGTCCCCAGCTCGAAATCGGTGACGCGGGCCTTCATGCCGACGATCTGTTTCGTGCGCTGGTTCAGGCTGGTTTCCGGCTCGTGTCGCTGGAAAAAATAGCGACCGGCGAAGGTTAACAGGATGGAAATGATGGCAAACAGGGAAACCTGGATTTCCCCCTGCATGGCCGGATTAAGGTACAGAATCCCGGCCATGGCCAGCGCGGCAAGGCCGGGCCAGATCAGGAAGAAGGACATCACCAGCATCTCTATTGCCAGCAGACCGATGCCAAAGGATACCCACCACCACGGGGACATCCCTTCAAGGAAGGAAAAAATGGCCATATTTTACCCTTTCGATTTGTCGGTAACAGCCTTGGCGATATCGGCCACACCGGAAATGGAGCCGATAAGACCGGAGGCTTCCAGCGGAATCATCACGGTTTTACTGTTGGGAGAGGCCGCAACATCGCGCAAAGCCTCGGTGTATTTCTGGGCGATAAAGTAGTTAACTGCCTGAATATCCCCCTTGGCGATGGCTTCGGATACCATCTGCGTTGCCTTGGCTTCGGCCTGTGCGGACCGTTCGCGGGCCTCGGCATCCAGAAAGGCGGCTTCGCGGGCGCCTTCGGCCTCGCGGATCTGGGCCTCGCGCTGGCCCTCGGCTTCCAGAATGGCGGCCTGCTTCTGGCCCTCGGCTTCCAGAATGGAGGCACGCTTCATACGCTCGGCTTTCATCTGGCGGGCCATGGCCTCGTTGATGTCCTCGGGCGGGGCAAGGTCCTTGATCTCCACGCGGGTCACTTTCACACCCCAGTTGTGCGAGGCCTCGTCGATCACGGACAACAGGCGGGCGTTGATATGGTCGCGGTTTGACAGGCTTTCGTCCAGATCCATGGAGCCGATGACGGCGCGGATATTGGTCATGGCAAGGTTGGTCAGGGCGCGTTCCAGATCGCGCACCTCGTAAGAGGCCTGCGCCGCATCCACCACCTGATAGAAGGCAACCGCATCGGCCATCACCATGGCGTTGTCCTTGGTAATCACTTCCTGCGATTTGATGTCGAGGACGGTTTCCATCATGTTAACCCTGGATCCGACCTTGTCCATCAGCGGGATCAGGAACCGCAGACCCGGTTTCAGGGTGCGGGTGTAGCGGCCGAAGCGTTCAACGGTCCATTCCTCGCCCTGTGGCACGGTCTTTACCATCAGGTAAAGCATGACCACGGCAAATACCAGAATGACGACGGCTAATACGCTAAATGATTCCAACATGAAATATCCTTCCCTCATACCCGTTTGCGGGCTTTGAATTGCAATTAAACCCCACAAAACCCCGCGAAAACCTGCGCGAATTGCGTGGGAATTACCGCTTACATATGGGGGTTTTTGTGCAAATTGCAACAATATTACGCGGGGGAAATGGGGTTGGCTTGAGGTTTACGGGGCGACGCCCTAAAGTGCGCCGAAATTGCAATGCCGACACGCAAGGATGCTGTGGAATGTTCCTCGATACCCATAACGAGCCCGAATTTACCCCCCCGTTTCGCCAGATCCTGTTTATGCTGGCCATTCTGGTGCTGGTCGGGGTTGGCGCGTTCTTCCTGTGGCCGACGGTTTCCCCGATTTTCCTGACCTCGCCGTGGCTGAACGGGTTTATCCTGCTGGTGTTTGTTTTCGGCGTGATCATGACCTTCTGGCAGATGCGCACGCTGTTCACGGCTACCGGCTGGATCGAGGGGTTCGCGCTGGACCGGCCGGGGCATGAATTCGTCAAGGCGCCGAAACTGCTGGCCTCGCTGGCGGCGCTTCTGCATGACAGCCGCTCGCGCAAATCGCTGACCTCGGGGTCTACACGCTCCATTCTGGATTCGGTGGCGACGCGGCTGGACGAAAGCCGCGATATTACCCGCTATATCGTGAACCTGTTGGTGTTTCTGGGCCTGCTCGGCACGTTTTACGGGCTGGCCACAACCGTTCCCGAGGTGTTCAAGGTGATCCAGTCACTGGCGCCGCAAGAAGGTCAAAGTGCCGGCAGCGCCTTTGAAAACCTGATGGGCGGGCTGGGAAACCTGATGAGCGGTATGGGCACGGCCTTTGCCTCGTCCTTGCTGGGGCTGGCGGGGTCCCTGATCGTGGGGCTGCTGGAAATTTTTGCGGGCCACGGCCAGAACCGGTTTTATAGCGAGCTGGAGGAATGGTTATCCTCTATCACCAAGGTCGGGCTGGCCGACGGGGACGGGGGCGTTGACGGTTCGGCCATTGCGGGGTTGATGGAGCAAACCTCGCACCAGATCGACAGCCTGAAAGAACTGGTGATGCGGGGCGAGGAACAGCGCATGCGCACCGACAGCCGGCTTGGATCCCTGGCCGAGGCGATTTCCGTTCTGGCCAAACAGCTGGCGAACCAGCCGCGCGGGGGCGGGCAGGGGGCGGATCCGGCCGTGATGGATCGTCTGGTGCAGGGGCAGGAACAGATGGTCGCCGCACAAATGCAGATGCTGGAGGCCCTGAAGCAGCAGCCGGCGGACAGTGGCGAAAGCATGGACGCCGAAACCCGCATGCGCCTGCGCAATATCGATGTGCAACTGTTGCGCGTGCTGGAGGAAATGTCGGCAGGACGGCAGGATTCCATCGCGGAAATCCGGCAGGATCTGGCAACGTTGATCTACACGTTGCAGCAGGCCGTTGACGCAGGCGAGGGATAACCCATGGCGCTTTCCCGTCGATCCGGTGCCCGTCTGGCGGCCAATATCTGGCCCGGTTTTGTTGATGCCATGACAGCGTTGTTGCTGGTGCTGATGTTTGTGCTGACGATTTTCATGATCATTCAGGAAACCATGCGCGAAACCATCACCGGTCAGGAAACCGAGCTGAACGATCTTTCGGCGCAGGTGGCGGGGCTGGCGCAGGCGCTGGGGCTGGAACAGAAACGCAGCGCCGATCTGGCCAATCAGGTCGGACAGCTGGGGGCCAGTCTGGACGATGCCAACGCGAAAACACAGCTGCAGGCCACGCTGATCACCGCTTTGACCAACGAACGGGACGCGGCGCTGGCGCGCAATGACAGTTTCGAGGCGCAGGTAACGGCCTTGCTGGCGCGCAATGCCAAACAGGCCGAGGCCATAACCGCCGCGCAGGCCGATATCGCGGATTTGCAGGCGGCACGGGATCAGGAAATCTCGGCGAAAGAGGCGGCGCAACTGGCGCTGGCGCAGGCCCGCAGCGAACTGGACGCAGAGACCGAGCAAGCCCGCCTGGCCGCCGCAAAGGCCGACGCGTTGCAGGCACTGGCCGCCAATTTGCAGGACAAGCTGGACGCGACGGCCAAGGTGCAGACCGCGCTTGAAGAATCCGAAAAGGCCCGACTGGCCGAAGCGGCCGCCGCCGAGGCTTTGCAGGAAAAACTGAAGAATTCGCAGGCGGAACTGACGGCGATGACGCTGGCGCTTGAAGAACAGCGCCAGAAGGCCGAGGACACGCTGACCCTTCTGGCCGCCGCCGAGGCCGCACGCAAGAATCTTGACAACTCGCAGGCGGAAAATGTGGCCGAGATTTCGCGTAAAGACGCCCTGCTGGCGCAGGCGAATGATTTGCTAAGCAAGGAAAAGGCCGCCTCGGCCGAGGCGCAGCGGCAAGTGGCCCTGTTGAACCAGCAGACAGCCGCCCTGCGCGAACAGCTTGGCTCGTTGCAGGCCTTGCTGGATGACTCGAAGGCGCGGGACGCGGCGGCGCAGGTGCAGTTGCAATCCCTGGGCAAGGACCTGAATTCCGCGCTGGCCCGTGTGGCGGCGGAACAGAAGGCCCGTGCCGAACTGGAGGCCCGCGAAAACGAACGCCTGAAGGCCGAGGCCAACGATCTGCGCGGGTTCCGTTCCGAATTTTTCGGCCGGATCAAGCAGGTTCTGGGCGACCGCGAGGGTGTGAAGGTGGTCGGGGACCGGTTTGTGTTCTCGTCCGAGGTGCTGTTCGCGCCCGGCTCGGCCGATCTGGGGCCGGAGGGCAAGGCGCAGATTGCCAAGGTGGCCTCGGTTATCAAGGATATTGCCGACGAAATTCCCGACAACATCGACTGGATTTTGCGTGTGGACGGGCATACGGACAAAACCCCGCTCGGCGCAGGCTCGCCCTTTGCGGATAACTGGGAACTGTCGCAGGCGCGTGCGCTTTCGGTGGTGAAATACCTGATCGAACACGAAGGGATCCCCGCCAACCGTCTGGCCGCGGCCGGCTTCGGGCAATACCAGCCCATCGATCCCGGCGATTCCCCCGAGGCCCTGGCCCGCAACCGCCGGATCGAGTTGAAACTTACCGAGAAGTAGCCCCGCGAAACCGGCGCAGGATGTTTGGCGTCGTGTCGCCGGTTCGTCCGAAGAAGCCGTCAAGGCAGCCGAACGAATTTTCGCGTGGCTGCCTTGATGTGGCGCAATCGGGTCAGCTGGTCAGAAGCGGCGGGTTTTTCTTGCCGATTTGCAGTTTTTGCGGCTCTGCCACAACCAGATGGATGTCGCCGTCCTTGACGGTCACCTTGATAACACCGCCTTTGGCCAGCTTGCCGAACAGCAATTCGTCCGCGAGCGGTTTCTTGATGTGCTCCTGAATGACACGGCCAAGCGGGCGGGCGCCCATGCGGCTGTCGTACCCCTTGTCGGCCAGCCATTCGGCCGCCTCGGGGGTCAGTTCGAAGGTGACGTTGCGGTCCATCAGCTGTGCCTCGAGCTGCAGCACGAATTTGTCCACGACCTTCAGGATCACCTCTTTGGGCAGGGCGCCAAAGTTGATGATCGCATCCAGACGGTTGCGGAATTCGGGGCTGAAGGTGCGTTCAATCGCGGCGGTATCCTCGCCCTCGCGCAGGGATTTGCCAAAGCCGATCGCCTCTTTCGCCTGTTCCGAGGCTCCGGCGTTCGAGGTCATGATCAGCACGACGTTGCGGAAATCCACGGAGCGCCCGTTGTGGTCGGTCAGGGTGCCGTGATCCATGATCTGCAACAGGATATTGAACACATCCGGGTGCGCCTTTTCGATCTCGTCCAGCAACAGCACACAATGGGGCTGCTGGTCCACGCCGTCGGTCAAAAGCCCGCCCTGATCGAAACCGACATAGCCCGGGGGGGCACCGATCAGCCGCGAAACAGCGTGTTTTTCCATGTATTCGGACATATCGAAGCGCAACAGATCAACGCCCAGCGTATCGGCCAGCTGTTTGGCAACCTCGGTTTTGCCGACACCGGTCGGACCGGCGAACAGGTAGTTGCCAATGGGTTTTTCCGGTTCACGCAGGCCGGCGCGCGACAGTTTGATGGCCGAGGCCAGCGCCTCGATCGCCTTGTCCTGCCCGAAGACCACACGTTTGAGGGATTTTTCCAGATCCTTCAGCACGGCCGCGTCGTCCTTGGACACATTTTTCGGCGGAATGCGCGCAATTTTGGCTACGACAGCTTCAATTTCCTTTGCTCCGATGGTCTTGCGGCGTTTGGCGGCAGGCACCAGCATTTGCGCGGCGCCGGCCTCGTCAATGACATCGATGGCCTTGTCGGGCAGCTTGCGGTCGTTGATGTAGCGCGCGGCCAGATCGACGGCGGATTTGATCGCGTCGTTGGTATAGCGGATTTTGTGGTGTTCCTCGAAATAGGGTTTCAACCCCGTAAGGATCTTGATGGAATCCGGGATGCTGGGCTCGTTCACATCGATTTTCTGGAACCGGCGCGACAGGGCGCGGTCCTTTTCGAAATGCTGGCGATATTCCTTATAGG
>JALWQC010000176.1 GCA_027080755.1 Paracoccaceae bacterium | reverse complement strand
GTTTTCGGGGGGGTTAGAACTCCACTAAACCGGTTTAGTGGATATGTCGCGGGGCGCAGGGTGGGTGCTGTTTTCCAAGCGATACCAATGGGATGCGAGGGAGAAAGCGCCCGAAACCCCCGCAGCGACTCTCGATTTAACCGGATATTACCCATCCCCCGCGGGGGGCAAAACCGCAACTACTAACATATGTTAGTAAACAGCAAAATCCGCCGAAATCCCGCCCCGTTCCGGCCGCTAATCCTCCAACAACATCAGCAGGGCCACGATGATCACCGCCACACCGCCCAGCACCACGGGGGCGACGAAGCCGTTGCCGAAGGCGAATTCCCAGAGGATCACCCAGGCCGGCACCAGATAGGTATAGGCCATGACCTTGGCGCTCGGCAGGTGCAGCGTGGCGTATTGCAGTAGGAAAAATGTGGTGGCGCTGGCGAAAACTGTCAGATAGCCGATGGTGATCCAGACAATCGCGGGCAGGGCGGCCCAGTCGGTTTTCAGGATTTCCGGCGCGCCGTACAGCGTCAGCAGGACAAAGGCGGCGACCATCATGCCGAAGGTGAAAACCAGCGGCGGCTCCCCCCGGTTCAGCTTGCGGATAACGGGAGTATAGAGCGCATGCGCCAGCACCCCGAAGAAAAAGATCACCTCCCCGCGTCCGATGTCAAAGGCCATAATCGCCTGTGTATTGCCGCGAAAAATCACCCAGATCGCTCCCGCCGCTGCCAGCGTCAGGGCCAGCGCCATGCGCGGCGTGGTGATCTGGCGCAGCAGCAGCCAGCCAAAGCCTGCCGACAGGATCGGGGTCAGGGTAAACACCGCGGCGGCCGAGACGGGCGGGGCGGTCTTCAGCCCCTCGAACATGGTGACAAAATAGATCGCGAACAGCCCGCCCATCACCCCATAGCGCCAGGGGGCGCGCAGGTATTCGCGCCGCCATTCCCCCCGCCAGACGACCAGCGCGCCGATGATCGTGCCGGCCAGCAAAAACCGCAGCGCATTCAGGGCCGCAGGGTTGATCATCGGCGCCACGATATGCCCAAGACTGAACGAGCCCGCCACCAGCACCGAAAACAGCAGCATGGCGGCGTGGCCTTTCAGGGCGTTTTTGCGGGCGCTGTCCATTCGGGGGTCCTGCGGGGTAATAAAAAGGGGCGACCCACTGTTGCGGATCGCCCCGGAAAGTCAAGGGTTGCCCCTCAGCCGTCGGGCATGACGTTGCACATCTTGCCGCTGGGGTTGTTGGGGTGGGTGGTCCAGTTTTCGTATTTGTCGCTGACGACCTTGCCGGTGCGCTCGTCGATGGTGCCGGGGGCCTGGGCCTCCATGGTGATGCAGCCTTCGACGGGGCAGACGTTGACGCACAGGTTACAGGCGACGCATTCGTCGTTCTGCACCTCGAACACACGGTCGTCCGACATGGTGATCGCCTGATGCGAGGTGTCCTCGCAGGCGGCAAAGCAGCGACCGCAGGCGATACATTTGTCCTGGTCGATCTTGGCCTTGGCGATGTAGTTCAGGTTCAGGTCCTGCCAGTCCTTGACGTTGGGCACGGCGCGCCCGACGATCTCGGCGGTAGAGGTGATGCCGCGTTCGTCCATATATTCCGACAGGCCCGAGATCATTTCCTGCACCACCTTGAAGCCATAGGTCATGGCGGCCGTGCAGACCTGCACGTTGCCGGCCCCGAGCGCCATGAATTCTGCCGCGTCGCGCCATGTCGTGACCCCGCCGATGCCGGAAATCGGCAGGTTGGCGGTTTCGGGATTGCGGGCGATTTCCGCCACCATGTTCAGCGCGATCGGCTTGACCGCCGGCCCGCAATAGCCCCCGTGGGCGCCCCAGCCGTCAATCGTCGGTTCCGGTGCGAAATTGTCCAGATCGACCGAGACGATGGAATTGATGGTGTTGATCAGGGATACCGCATCGGCGCCGCCACGGTGGGCGGCCTCGGCCGGTTTGCGGATGTCGGTGATGTTGGGCGTCGGCTGGACGATCACCGGCATGCGGGTGGTCTGCTTGCACCAGCGGGTGACCATCTCGATGTATTCCGGCACCTGCCCGACGGCAGAGCCCATGCCCCGTTCGGCCATGCCGTGCGGGCAGCCGAAGTTCAGCTCGATCCCGTCGGCGCCGGTTTCCTCGACCACCGGAAGGATGGTTTTCCAGGCCTCTTCCTCGCAGGGGACCATCAGGGAAACCACCACGGCGCGGTCGGGATAGTCCCGTTTCACGGCCTTGATTTCACGCAGGTTCTGCTGCAGGGGGCGGTCGGTGATCAGCTCGATGTTGTTCAGGCCGATCAGGCGACGGTCGCCGCCGAAGATGGCGCCATAGCGCGGGCCGTTGACGTTGACGACGGGGGGGCCGTCCTCGCCCAGGGTTTTCCAGACGACGCCGCCCCAGCCGGCCTCGAAGGCGCGGCGGACGTTGTATTCCTTGTCTGTGGGCGGGGCGGATGCCAGCCAGAACGGGTTCGGGGATTTGATACCGATGAAATTGCTTGTCAGATCAGCCATGGTTTAGCCCTCCGCCGAAAGTTTTGCGTTGATGTCCTCGGCCGCATCGCGACCCTCTGCGACGGCGGTAACGGTCAGGTCGTCGCCCCCCGTGGCACAGTCGCCACCGGCCCATACCTTGGGGTCCGAGGTCTGGCCGCTGTCATTGACCCTGATCTTGCCGCCCTCGATTTCCAGCCCGTCCGGCGCGCCGTCCAGACGCTGCCCGATGGCCTTGAACAACTGGTCGGCGGGCAGGATGAAGGTTTCCTCTGTCAGTTCCAGCGTGCCGTTGTTGTCGCGGGTATAGGCAAATTCCACGGCCTCTACCGCCGTGTCCCCCAGAACCTTGACCGGTGCGGCGGCATAGATGATCTGCACCCCCTTGGAGGTGGCCAGTTCCTGCTCGAATTCCGAAGCGCCCATACAGGCCTTTTCCCGGCGATAGACCATCGTTACATGTTCCGCGCCCAGCAATTTGGACTGCACCGCGGCGTCAACGGCCGTCATGCCGCCGCCGATGACGATGACATTGCGCCCGACGGGGACGCTGGCCAGATCCTCGGCCTGGCGCAGACGGGCGATGAAATCCACCGCATCCTCTACGTTTTGCAGGTTTTCGCCCTCGGCACGCAGGGCATTCACGCCGCGCAGGCCGATGGCCAGAAACACTGCGTCGAATTCCGCTTTCAGCGACTCCAGCGTCATATCCGCCCCGATGGGAGAATCGTGCTTTACCTCTATCCCGCCGATTTTCATCAGCCAGTCCACCTCGGCCTGGGCGAAACCGTCGGGGGCCTTGTAGGCGGCAATACCGTATTCGTTCAGCCCGCCGGGCTTGGGGCGCGCATCAAAGACCGTGACGCTGTGGCCGTGCATGGCCAGACGGTGCGCGGCGGACATGCCGGCAGGACCGGCGCCAACCACGGCGACACGCTTGCCCGTATCGGCGGCGCGGCTGAAGGGATGTTCCCCCGTGGCCATCAGCGCATCGGTGGCATAGCGTTGCAGGCGCCCGATCTGCACCGGCTCATGTTCGGCGGTTTCGCGCACGCAGACCTCTTCGCACAGGGTTTCGGTGGGGCAGACGCGCGCGCACATGCCGCCCATGATGTTTTGCGCGAAAATGGTTTTCGCGGCGGCTGTCGGCACACCGGTGGAAATCTCGCGGATGAACAGCGGGATGTCGATGGTGGTGGGGCAGGCGTCCATGCAGGGCGCGTCGTGGCAGAAATAGCAGCGGTCGGCGGCTACCAGGGCCTCGTGGTCGTCCATCGGCGGGTGCAGATCGGAAAAATTCCGTGCATAGGCATCCGGGGAAAGGCGGCCCCCCTGTATTCCCGGGGCCAACATATCATTGGGCATTTCACTCTCCTGTTGTTGTATTTTCGCCAGCTTGGCACAGGTTGGAAATTTTATCAAATGGTAAAATAAATTTTTTGCGCAGGTATGTATATTCAAATATCCGCATACATACTAACCTATGTTAGTAAACAGGCAGGGATGCAAAAAACCGGCGTTTAATCAATGGAGTAAGGGATAATTCCGCGGGCGTTGTGGTCGATTTTCAGATGCCGTTCCAGCGGCGGAACCGCCCGTTGGTGGCAGTCTGTGCGCGGACAAATGCGGCAGGAAATGCCGATCGGCTCGAAGGCGGCCTCTTTTTTGACGTCCAGATCATCCGCATAGACCAGCGTGTCGGCATGGGCGACCTCGCAACCCAGACCGATGGCAAAACGCTGCATCGGCGCATGGAAAGAGCCCCCCGATTTCGACACATCCCGCGCCAGACAGAAATAGCGCACCCCGTCCGGCGTTTCCGCAAGCTGGCGCAAAAACTGCCCCGGCGTTTCAAAGGCGCGATGCACATTCCACAGCGGGCAGGCCCCGCCGAAACGCGCGAATTGCAGCCGCGTGGCAGAGTGGCGCTTGGTGATGGTGCCGGCCTGATCGACGCGGACAAAGAAAAACGGCACACCCTTGGCCCCGACCCGTTGCAGCGTGGACAGGCGGTGCGCGACCTGCTCGATACTGGCGCTGAAATGGTCCGCCAGCCGTTCCAGATCGTGGCGCACGGTGCGGGCGGTTTCCAGAAACGGGATATAGGGCAGCAGCGTGGCGCCGGCGAAATAGTTCGCCAGCCCGATCTTGCAGATCTCGCGGGCCTCTTGCGTGCGGAAACGGGCGAAATCCAGCGTGGCTTCCAGCAGGTCCTCGTGTTCCAGCAGGGCGATCTGGTGTGCGATCTGGAAGGCCTGCGTGGGGGCGCCGGCGCGGTGCAGCAGGGTCAGCGTGGCGCTGTCGGCGTCAAAGCGGCGCAGGGGGCCGTGGTCGCGATAGGCCAGCGTGATGCCGTGATGCGCCTGCAACCATTCTGCCAGCGCGGCCACCTTGTCGGCCCGTTCCAGCCCGGCGCGGGCGTGGAAATGTTCGGCGGCGCGGTCCACGGCGTCTATATAGTTGTCGCAGTAGTGGAAGAAATCGCGCACCTCTTCCCAGGGTTGGGGCGCGAGCGAGCTGTCCTCGCGGCCCAGTGCCTCGTTCAAGGATGCCAGCCGTTCCTGCGTTTCCTTGTGCGCCCGGTGCAGGGTCAGGAATGCCTTGGCGAACAGCGGTGCGTTGGATGCGGCCAGTTGCAGGTCGGACAGGGGCGGGATGTCTGCCCCGAACACCGGATCGGCGAGGGCCTCGCGCATGTCCGCCACGACCCGTTCGCCATCATTGGCGGCCAGTTCCGTCACGTCAAAACCGAATTCGCGCGCGAGGGCCAGAACCACCTTGGCGGAAACGGGGCGGTTGTTGTTTTCCATCTGGTTCAGATAGGACAGCGAGACCCCGGTTTTCGCGGCGAAATCCTTTTGCGTCAGGTTGACGCGCTGGCGGATCTCGCGGATTTTGGTGCCGGCATAGAGCTTGTTGTTGGACATGGATCCCTCGCGATTTTCGCAAATATACAATTTGCAAATCTCTTCTGCAATATAGTTTGCAAATTTGCGAAGCAATCCTTCAGTTTTCCCGCTTCCTGCCCTATGCTGCGCCGCAAACCCCCAGTTTACGGAGTCCGACGATGAATCCCATTCTTGAACAACTCGAAGAACGCCGCGTGCAGGCCCGTCTTGGCGGCGGACAACGCCGGATCGACACGCAGCACGCCAAGGGCAAGCTGACCGCGCGCGAACGGCTGGAGGTGTTGCTGGACGAGGGCAGCTTCGAGGAATTCGATATGTTCGTCGCGCACCGTTGCGTCGATTTCGGCATGGAAAACCAGAAATACCCCGGCGATGGCGTCGTGACCGGCTGGGGGACGATCAACGGGCGGCTGGTCTATGTGTTCAGTCAGGACTTTACCGTGCTGGGCGGTTCCTTGTCCGAAACGCACGCGCAGAAAATCGTCAAGATTATGGATATGGCGATGAAAAACGGCGCGCCGGTGATCGGGCTGAACGATTCCGGCGGCGCGCGGATCCAGGAGGGGGTCGCGGCCCTGGGCGGCTATGCGGATGTGTTCCAAAAGAACATCGAGGCCTCGGGCGTGATCCCGCAGATCAGCGTTATCATGGGGCCTTGCGCGGGCGGGGCGGTGTATTCGCCGGCGATCACCGACTTTATCTTTATGGTGCGCGACAGTTCCTACATGTTCGTCACCGGCCCCGATGTGGTGAAAACCGTCACCAACGAAATCGTTACGGCCGAGGAACTGGGCGGCGCCAAAACCCATACCTCGAAATCCTCGGTCGCGGACGGGGCCTTTGACAACGACATCGAAGCCCTGCAAGAGGTGCGCAATCTGGTGGACCTTCTGCCGCTCAACAACCGCGAAAAACCGCCCGTGCGCCCGTTCTTCGACGACCTCGCCCGCGAAGAGCCGAGCCTGAACACCCTGGTCCCCGAAAACCCCAACATGCCCTATGACATGATGGAACTGGTGCGCAAACTGGCGGACGAGGGCGCGTTTTTCGAGATCCAGAAAGATTTCGCCAAGAACATCCTGACCGGCTTTATCCGTCTGGAAGGGCAGACCGTGGGCGTGGTGGCCAACCAGCCGATGGTGCTGGCGGGCTGCCTGGATATCGACTCCAGCCGCAAGGCGGCGCGTTTCGTGCGCTTCTGCGATGCCTTCGAGATCCCGATCCTGACACTGGTCGATGTGCCCGGCTTTCTGCCCGGCACCTCGCAGGAATACGGCGGGGTGATCAAGCACGGCGCCAAGCTGCTGTTTGCCTATGGCGAGGCGACGGTGCCGAAGGTGACGGTGATTACCCGCAAGGCCTATGGCGGGGCCTATGACGTGATGGCCTCGAAACACCTGCGGGGGGATTTCAACTATGCCTGGCCGACGGCGGAAATTGCCGTGATGGGGGCCAAGGGGGCGACGGAAATCATCCATCGCGCCGATCCGGGCGCTCCCCACAAACCCCCCGCCCCCC
>JALWQC010000175.1 GCA_027080755.1 Paracoccaceae bacterium | reverse complement strand
GTGCGGGGTGTCCCAGAGGTAGCGCATGGCGATGACCTCTTGCATCACCGGCATAAACAGGGCCAGCGCGTGCAGCACGGCCCAGGGGGTGCGCTTGCGTTTTAGCGGCCGCCCACCGGCGGTTTCGATGGCGCGGGCCAGTTCCTCGCCGGTGATGCCATAGCCGGCAAAGGGGATATCGGCAAAGCGGGGCAGGGTGTCGCGGATCTCGCACAGCGCGACGGCGGCGCGGGCCATGTCGGGCAGATAGGCCCATGCGTGGACGATGTTGTAATCTCCGGGATAGGTAAACACGCCCTTGGCCACCTTGTTGGCAATCAGCCCGTCGAACCATTGCCCGTGCTGCCCCGCGCCGATGTAGTCGCCGGCCCGCAGAAGGATGACGGGGATGTCGGCGGCGCGGTAGGCGTCCTCCATCTGTCGGCGGATCAGGCCCTTGCCTTGCGTTGCGCGCTGCGGGGTCTCGGTGGTTAGCAGCGGCGGCATGTCGGGGCCGAAGTTGTAGACATTCCCCGGAATCACCACGCTGGCCCCGCTGGCACGGGCGGCGGCGATGATGGCGCGGGTCAGGGGCGGAATCAGCGCGGGCCATTTGTCGTAGGGCGGGTTCAGGGCGTTGACGATCACGTCGAACCCCTCGGCGGCGCGGGTCAGGGCCTCGGCATCGCTGGCATCGGCATGGATCACGCGGGGATGGCTGGCGGTTTTGCCAGCCCGCACGAGCGCGGTGGTCTGCCAGCCGGCGGCGGTAAAGGCCTGAAGGGCGGCCTGCCCGAAACGGCCGTTGGCACCAAGGATCAGGGCGGTTTTTGCAGTCATGGGGGGACTCCTGTTTTTTGTGACAGGGGAAGTATGCTATATTCGTTTTTGGGTGTAACTTGTGGAAATATGCAGATATGATATTCAATTATGAATAACACAGACAAACCCGACTGGGCCCATATCCAGGCGTTTCTGGCGGTGGCGGAGCATGGCTCTCTATCCGCGGCGGCGCGCGCGACGGGGGTTAGCCAGCCGACGATGGGCCGGCAGGTCCGCGCGGCGGAGGCGGCGATAGGGCAGGAGCTGTTCCAGCGGCACCGGCGCGGGCTGGTGTTGACGGAAACCGGCCGCAGCCTGTTGCCGGTGGCGCGGCAGATGGCCGAGGCGGCGGCGCAGGTGTCCCTGCTGGCCGGCGGGCGGGATTCCGCGCTGCACGGTCAGGTGCGTATCACCGCCAGCGAGATGGTGTCCCATTTCATGTTGCCCCCGATTCTGGCAGACATCCGCCGGCAGGAACCGGGGATCGCGCTGGAACTGCTGCCGGACAATGGCTCCAAAAATCTGCTGTTCCGGGAATCCGATATCGCCGTGCGCATGTATCGCCCCGCCCAGCTGGATCTGATCGCGCGCCATATCGGCAATGTCAAAATCGGGATGTTCGCCGCGCGCAGCTATGTCGCCGCGCGGGGCCTGCCGGAGACGGTCAAGGATATCATGCAGCACGATTTTGTCGGCTATGTGGATGATCCGGCGATTGTGCGGGGGATGCAGCGGGCCGGTGTGCGGCTGGACAAGGATTTTTTCAACACCCGTTGTGACCAGCAGGTCGTGCATTGGGAACTGGCGCGCGCGGGCTGCGGTATCGGGTTCACGCAGGCGCGGGTCGGGCAGGCGGATGCGGATATGGTGCCGGTGCTGCCCGATTTGCCGATC
>JALWQC010000174.1 GCA_027080755.1 Paracoccaceae bacterium | reverse complement strand
GCGCTGTCCCTGACCGGAAACCCCAACCCGTGGGTGTCGCGCGCGGCGCTGAAACTGGACCATGCCTTGCGCATCTTCGACCTGTCCCCGCAAGGGGTGGAGGCCCTGGATATCGGGGCCTCTACCGGCGGGTTTACGCAGGTTCTGCTGGCCAACGGGGCGGCCAGGGTCCATGCGCTGGATGTCGGGCACGGGCAGTTGCACGCGCGTCTGCGCGACGATCCCCGCGTTGTGAACATAGAAGGGGTAAACGCCCGCGAAATCCCCGCCGGCCTGATCCCCGCTGTGGACTGGATTGTAACCGACGTGTCCTTTATTTCCCTGACCAAGGCCCTGCCGGCAGCCCTGTCCCTTGCCCGTCAGGGGGCAACACTGGTGGCCCTGATAAAACCGCAGTTCGAGGTCGGGCGCGCACTTGTCGGCAAGGGGGGAATCGTGCGTGATTCTGCTGCCCAGCAACAGGTCCGGCAGGACATAGAGGGCTTTCTCGATACGCAAAACTGGCAGGTCACCCACCGTGGCGACAGCCCGATTGCCGGATCGGACGGGAATCGCGAATTTCTGGTGGCTGCCCGCAAGCGATAGCTCAATTTGTTTGCTTTTTGTTCCTGCGCGATAACCTTTCGGTAAGGAATTCGGCGCATCTTTTCCCTCGAGCGAAAGGGAAAGGTGTGGGGATATGGCAGGTAAGGGCGACAATGCGCCTGTAATTATCATCAAGAAGAAAAAGGTGATAAAGGGCGGCGGCCACCACGGTGGCGCGTGGAAAGTGGCTTATGCGGATTTTGTAACCGCAATGATGGCGTTTTTTCTGTTGATGTGGCTGTTGAACGCGACAACAGAAAAGGAACGCAAGGGTCTGGCGGATTATTTCAGCCCGACGATTGCGGTGTTCCGTGAAACGGCAGGCGGTAACGGACCGATGGGGGGCGACACAACCTTTAGCGAGGATGTGTTGTCACAAAACGGCACCGGTGCCTCCAACACAAATCCGACAGAAGAAAACCGCGCGGCCGGGGACAGCGGCGTTACACCGGCCGATGCTAGCGCCGGACAGGACGGCACCGCAGACATGGCCTTTGCCGAGGTTGAAAACGCCTTGCGCGGCAACAGTGGCGAAAGCACAGTCGCCGATGAGCTGCTTCAGCATGTCGCGACGCGGGTCACGGACGAAGGGCTGATAATCGACCTGTTCGATCTTGAAAGCTCCCCCTTGTTCGAAGAGGGCTCCTCGGTTCCGACCCATAAGATGGAAATGCTGCTTGATATGGTGTCGGGCGTGATTTCCGCAGTTTCCAACGATATCGCCATCAGCGGCCACACGGATTCGCGCAGCGTTGACGGAAGCGATCCGTTCATCCTGTCCGCGAATCGGGCGCAGCTGTCCCGCCAGCGTTTGTTGGTGGATGGCATAAAACCGGAACGGATTGCCCGTGTAACCGGCAAGGCCGACCGGGATCCGGTGTCTCCGGACGCCAGTGTTTTCCGGAACAGACGTATAGAAATAACGCTTTTGCGCCGGTTTTCCCATTAAATACGGACAATTGAATCTGTTAGCAGGATGTTAACTGTCAGTGTCCGATAGTGCAGTCAAACGACGAAACAGTTCAAAGGACACGATATGACAATTTCTTCCGCACTGAATGCCGGCGTGACAGGTTTGAACGTGAATGCCAGCAGGCTTGCAACGATTTCGGACAATATATCGAATTCCGGAACCTATGGATACAAGCGGGCCGATGTGGATTTTTCGGCCGTTTCCCTTACACAAAGCCGCGGCAGGTATACCGCCGGCGGCGTTACGGTCTCAACCTATCGCAACGTCGGAATGCAGGGATCGCTGACGACAACCTCTAACCCGATGGATATTGCCATTGCCGGACGGGGGATGTTGCCGGTTACAACCACCGCCGCGCTGGGCCAGTCGGGCGGAACCTATCCGTTGCTTATGACGTCTACCGGATCATTCCAGCCGGACAAAAACGGCATCCTGACCTCGCAAAGCGGGCTGGCGTTGATGGGTTGGCCGGCGGCTGCAGACGGAACGATCCCCCCCCAACCCCGGGACAGCGCCGCCGGACTGGAACCGGTTTTTGTCAAGCTGAACCAGTTTGCGGCCAATCCCACCAGCCTTATCGGGCTGGGCGTAAACCTGCCGGCCATCGCGACCGAGGCGGGTGGAACGGGTAACCCCCTTGAAATCTCGATGGAGTATTTCGACAACCTCGGCACCACAAAAACCATGACTGCCCGTTTTGTGCCGACAATTCCGGTGACAGGTCAGTCCAATGCCTGGACAATGCAGATTATTGACCATGCCACCGGCATAACCCCGATTGCCGAGTTTAACCTGACCTTCAACGATACCCCGACGACGGGCGGTTCCATCGCGACGGTCACACCGGTTTCCGGCGGCACCTATGATCCGGCAACCGGCCGGATTGCGGTGAACTTTGCCAGCGGTCCCGTGGAAATAGAGGTGGGGGAGCCGAACTCCATTTCCAGACTCACGCAAATGTCGGCAGAATTCGCCCCGATCGCCCTTTCGAAAAACGGCGCCCCTACGGGCAACCTGACCTCGGTCGAGATTGATGAAAACGGGTTTGTTTCAGCTGTTTATGACAGCGGGTTTTCCCGGACAATCTATCAGATTCCGCTGATCGATGTGCCGAATCCCAATGGCCTGAATGCCGAAAGTGACCAGACGTTTTCCCTGTCTCAAACTAGCGGAGACATGTTTTTGTGGGATGCCGGCTCCGGCCCGACAGGTGCCACAGTGGGCTACGCCCGCGAGGAATCGACAACCGATATCGCAGGGGAGCTGACGGCGCTTATCCAGACGCAGCGGGCCTATTCCTCGAACGCGAAAATCATCCAGACGGTTGATGAGATGCTGCAAGAAACAACAAACATTAAACGTTAACCATAAAGGATAATCCGGTGAGTATTTCCAACGCCCTGTCCAACGCATATTCCGGCCTTACGGCGGTTTCCCGAGCGGCTGAAGTGGTGTCAAACAACGTCGCCAACGCCAATACCGAAGGATATCACCGCCAGCAGGTTAACCTTTCCGCAAGGGTAACAGGAACCCAGGGAACCGGCGTCACAACGGATGGCGTTTCCCGCGCACAGGATCTGGTGGCAATGACCGCGCGTCGTGCGGCCGAAGCCGGAATGGAACACAACCGGGTAGAAACATCGGCAATTGCAAAGCTGTCTTCTGCGCTGGGCCTGCCGGGGGAGGCGGGGGCCTTGGCGACACAATACTCCAGCCTTGAAACATCCTTGCGGCAATTGCAATCGACCCCGGATTCAACCGGTTTGCAGCAAAACCTGTTGTCTACGGCCAAAGGCCTTGTGCAAATCTTTAACCGCATATCCGCAGAAACCACGGCAATCCGTGTCCGTGCCGACAAGAATATTGCCAGCCTTGTGACGACGGTCAACAAGTCCCTGGAACAGATACAGGGGTTGAATGCCGAGATCCGGATGCTTGGAATGTCGGGCAGGGATGCCGCTGCCTTGATGGATAAACGTCAGGCCCTGATCGATAAGGTCAACGCAATTATCCCCATACGGCAATCCCAATCCACCACCGGAGAGGCTGTTCTGTTTACACAGGGCGGCGGCATTTTGTTGAATGGAACGCCGGCGAAACTCGGGTTTTCCAACACGGCGCTGATGACCCCTGATATGACTCTGGCTTCCGGAGCGCTTTCCGGTCTGACATTGAATTCACAGCCGGTGGATATCGGAGTCGCATCCGGCCCGCTTGAAGGGGGAACACTGGCCGCGAATTTCAGGGTGCGGGATACGATTGCTATGGATTTCCAGACGCAAATTGACGGTCTGGTCCGTGATCTTCTGGAAAGATTTCAGGATCCGTCGGTTGACCCGACAATTCCTGCCGGCACACCGGCCCTTTTCACAGATACCGGCGCATTTTTTCTGGCAGCCAATGAAACCGGTGTGGCAGGCCGTCTGGCCGTTAACCAGGCGGTAGATCCGGCAAATGGCGGCGCGCTTTGGCGGCTGCGGGACGGTCTTGGTGCCGCTTCCCCCGGTTTGGCCGGAAATACGGCGATTATTACGAAAATGCTGGATACCCTTACAGACACACGCCAGCCTGTAGCCTCCACCGGCATCGTTAACGAAATGTCCGCAGCCGGTTTCGCCGGAGAGATTACCGCTATCTGGGGGCTGGAGGCAGACCAACGTCAGGAGATGCTTTCTTTTGATACCTCGCACCACCTTGCGCTTCGCCAACAGGAACTGGAATCCACAGGCGTGGATACAGATCGCGAGATGCGGGACCTTATGACGGTTGAACAGGCCTACGCCGCAAATGCCCGCGTTATGTCGGTCATCGACGGACTGATGAAAACTTTAATGGAGATTTAAATGTCTTTCACCCAAATTTCCGACCTTGCCTCCATTATCGGCATGCGCGCACGCCAGACGCAGATAAAATCGGCTCTGGATACCGCCAGTCAGGAACTGGTTTCCGGCGAAAAATCAAACCTTGTCCAGGCTGCAGGCGGGGATCTGAACCGGTTGTTCCATATAGAAAACAGACTGGGCGCCCTGACTTCCGACATAGATACATTGCGCCTTGCGGCCGGCAAAACAAACCTGATGCAAATCAGTCTGGAACGCGTCGCCGACGGCCTGACAGATTTTGGCCCGTCTTTGCTGTCAACGGTGAATAGCGGCGATATCCGGTCTATGGAAATTGTCGGAACCTCTGCGCGGGACAAGCTGGAGGCAGCCGTTTCGGCCCTTAACGCCCGATATGGCAACCAGAGCCTGTTTGCCGGTACCGCAGTCGACCAGCCGGCCCTGGCCCCTGCCAGTGATATTCTGTCGGATATTTCCGCTATTGTTTCGGGCGCTGCGAATGCGAGTGCTGCCATTGCCGCCATAGATTCCTACTTTTTTGACCCTGCCGGCGGTTTCGAAACCTCTATTTATCGCGGAAGCACGCAGGATATTGGCGCTGCACATATATCGGACGGATCGCAGATTGATTATGGCATCCGCGCAGATTCCATTCCGGTGCGCCAATCGCTGCGCGCCTTGGCAATGGCTGCGGTGGCGGCGGATCCGGCGACATTTTCCGGAACACCGGATCAGGTGGCGCTTTTGAAAGAGGCAGCCGAATCCGCGATAAATGCCGGAAATTCCGTGCTCAGGGCCCGTGAAACGCTTGGGTTTGCTGAAGAAAACATCCAGAACGCCAAGGCTCACACCCTTGCACAACAAACGGCCTTTAATCTGGAGCGTAATGGGCTCCGCTCGGTGGATCCGTATGAGGCAGCCAGTAAGCTTCAGGAATTGCAGACACAATTGCAAACCATGTATGCCATGACCGCCCGTCTGTCCGGTTTGTCGTTAACCAATTACTTGAGGTAGGTTTTGCCCGGATTTTCCAAATTTATAACAATTCTGCTGGTTTGTATGTCCTTTGCCTCACAAGGGTTTGCAGCCGAGGCAAGGATCAAGGATCTGGTGGAATTTGACGGGGTTCGCGGTAACGAGCTTGTCGGATATGGTCTGGTGGTCGGCCTGAACGGCACCGGGGACGGGTTGCGAAACTCTCCTTTTACCGAAGAGGCGCTTGTTAACCTTCTGGAACGGTTGGGGATAAATGTGACTGGCGAACAGTTTCGCCCCAAAAATGTTGCGGCCGTTCTGGTGACGGCAACATTGCCGCCATTTGCCCGCGCTGGCGGGCAGATTGATGTGACTGTTTCGGCCATTGGTGATTCCAAAAGTCTGCTGGGCGGGACCCTGATTATGACACCTCTAAATGCGGCGGACGGAAATGTTTATGCTGTTGCGCAGGGCTCTATTATTGCCGGCGGCGCTTCGGTTAGCGGGGATGCTGCCTCGGTTACCAAGGGGGTTCCGACGGCGGGGGTTATTCCATCGGGTGCGCGGGTCGAGCGTGAGGTGGAGTTTACCCTGAATGACATGAAAACCATACGGCTTGCGCTTCGAAACCCCGATTTTACGACGGCAGACAGGATCGAGACATCTATCAATCGGGCCTTTGGAAAACCGGTTGCGCGGATGCTGGATTCGGGGACGGTCAGTCTGGACGTCAAGGCATCCGGCGTCAGGAGTCCGGCGCATCTGATTAGCGCCTTGGAAAATATAGAAATTACACCGGCGCAAAAGGCACGGGTGGTTGTGGATCAGCGGTCGGGGACGATTGTTCTCGGCTCGGATGTGCGGATTTCACGGGTTGCGATTTCGCAAGGGAACCTGACACTTCGCGTCAAGGAAGAGCCGATTGTGGTGGAACCCAACCCCTTTAGCCAGAATGGAGATACAGTTGTCGTGCCGCGAACAACGGTAGATTTGCAAACCGATCCGGGTAAGGGCCTGGCGATGGTGGATGACGCGGTTTCTTTGCCCGAGGTGATAGAGGGGCTGAATGCGCTGGGTGTTTCCCCGCAGGATATGATCGATATTCTGAAGGCGATTAAAGCGGCTGGCGCGTTGCATGCGGAGTTTGTGGTGCAATAGGCCCTATCATGTTGCGAAAAACACAACATGTAAAATAATACGCAACATATCTTGCTCTTTGATTTGAGGTGTGGCATTAACAGACCGAACGGTCGGCTAATTATGCTGCGCTAACAAATCGGGAATCAAGTAATGACAGAAGCATTTGTTTGTGATGCAATTCGAACACCAATCGGGCGCTATGCGGGGGCGCTTTCAATGGTTAGGGCGGATGATTTGGCGGCTTTGCCCATTCGCGCCCTTATGGATCGCAACCCTTCGGTTGACTGGAGTCAGGTAGATGACCTGATTTACGGCTGTGCAAATCAGGCGGGTGAGGATAATCGCAATGTTGCCCGTATGGCGGCCCTTTTGTCGGGGCTTCCGGTTGATGTTCCGGGAACGACGATCAACCGTTTGTGTGGTTCGGGTATGGATGCGGTCGGAATGGCGGCCCGCGGGATCAAGGCCGGTGATTTCGATCTGGTAATTGCCGGCGGCGTTGAAAGTATG
>JALWQC010000173.1 GCA_027080755.1 Paracoccaceae bacterium | reverse complement strand
TGTCTATGTAATGATCGACGATGCCGCCTATGGCCCGATCAGCACGACAAAGGCCGTCGTGCGCGACATTGCCCTGCAGCCGGCCGATATCGAAAGCAAAATGGCGGCGGTGGACAACCCCTCTGTGGCGCTGCAGGTGGCGGCGCAAAGCTGGCGCGAGATGAACACGGCACAAAATACCGAATAGGGCGCGTGACAATCCCCTCGGGGGGATTTATCAATTCCTTAATTGTTTTCCTTTAACGGATCCACCTATGTCACATAATCCTATCCGACCGTGGCGCGATATCGACCGCCGCAAAAGCCGTGTAATCCATGTTGGCGACGTGCCGGTGGGCGGGGACAGCCCGATCACGGTGCAGACCATGACCAATACGCTGACCTCGGACGCGGCGGCCACGATTGCGCAGGTGCAGGCCTGTGCCGAGGCGGGCGCCGATATGGTGCGGGTGTCCTGTCCCGACGTGGAATCGACCACCGCGCTGAAGGATATCGTTGCCGCCAGTCCGGTGCCGATCATTGCCGACATCCATTTCCACTACAAACGCGCGATAGAGGCGGCCGAAGCCGGCGCCGCCTGCCTGCGGATCAACCCGGGCAACATCGGTTCCCCCGACCGGGTGCGCGAGGTGGTGAAAGCCGCCAAGGACCACGGCTGTTCTATCCGTATCGGGGTTAATGCCGGCTCTCTGGAAAAGCATCTGCTGGACAAATACGGCGAGCCTTGCCCCGATGCGATGATCGAAAGCGGGCTGGAACATATCCGTATACTGGAGGATAACGATTTCCGGGAATACAAGATTTCCGTCAAGGCCTCGGATGTGTTCATGTCCGCCGCCGCCTATCAGGGTCTGGCCGAGGCCACCGACGCCCCCATCCATCTGGGCATAACCGAGGCGGGGGGGCTGACCTCGGGCACGGTGAAATCGGCGATCGGGCTCGGCAATCTGTTGTGGATGGGCATTGGCGACACCCTGCGCGTATCCCTGTCCGCCGATCCGGTGGAAGAGGTGAAGGCCGGCTTTGAAATCCTCAAGGCGCTGGGGCTGCGGCACCGCGGGGTCAACATCATTTCCTGCCCGTCCTGCGCGCGCCAGGGCTTCAACGTGATCAAGGTGGTGGACGAACTGGAAAAACGGCTGGCCCATATCCACACCCCCGTCAGCCTGTCGATCATCGGCTGCGTCGTCAACGGCCCGGGCGAGGCATTGATGACCGACGTCGGCTTTACCGGTGGCGGCGCCGGCGCGGGGATGGTCTATCTGGCGGGAAAACAGGATCATAAACTGGACAATGACGATATGATTAACCATATTGTCCAGATGGTCGAGGCCCGTGTCCGCGACCTCGAAAAACAGCAGGGGGCTGCGACCTAGCAGGGATATCATGGGACGAATGGCAATTTTTCTGGTCTTCTTGACCATCGCGGGGCTGGGCTGGGCCTTTTACCATGTCAGCACGGTGGAAAGCGACCCGGCCGTCTGGCATGTGGACCCGCTGACCGCGCCCCAGACAGTCAAACCGCACAGCTTCCGTCTGGCCCCCCCGGGCCTGACAGAGGAACCCGTGGATATGCCCGCGCCGGTCTACAGCGCCAACCCGACCCTGATGGCCAAGGCCTTTGACGATTTCGTTCTGAAACAGAACAAGGTCAAACGCATTGCCGGTTCCCCGGAAGAGGGATGGATGACCTATGTCC
>JALWQC010000172.1:6464-7037 GCA_027080755.1 Paracoccaceae bacterium | reverse complement strand
CAACATGCCGCTGTTAGAGATCGCCCCGACCCCGACAATCTGCGCCCCCCGTTCGCGCAGGAAATAGCGCATGGCGTGTTTGTGGTCGCTCTGCCCGATCCCGTGGTTTTGCAGGTTGGCGCGCATAAACATCGTCGTATCGCTGTGACGTTTCAGGAAATGCGCCAGCCGCAGGCTGTCATCGCGCGTGGCTTCGTGGATAAACACCCTCACCCCCAGTCCCCCAGCGTGCTTTGCCACAGGGTGATGGCGGCGACGGCGGCGGTGTCGGCGCGCAATATCCGCGGGCCGAGGGTGACCGGTGTCACGACCTCCATCCCCCTCAGGCGGTCCATTTCCTCGGGGGAAAAACCGCCCTCGGGACCGATGAAAATCGCCCATTTGCCGCCGGTCTTTCCCGCCAGCGCCTGCGCGGCCGGCAGCGCCGTGCGGCTTTCGTCGCAAAACATGATCCGGCGGTCGTCGGGCCAGTCGTCCAGCAAGGCGTCGAATTTTACCGGCTGGGCCACCTCGGGGACGAAGGTGCCGCCGCATTGTTCCGTGGCCTCCAGCGCCTGGGCCTGAAGGCGCGGG
>JALWQC010000172.1:0-6454 GCA_027080755.1 Paracoccaceae bacterium | reverse complement strand
GTCTGGCAGGGGATCATCCGCGCCGCCCCCAGCTCCGTCGCTTTTTCGACGATAAAGGCGGTGCGGGCCTTTTTGATCGGGGCAAAGACCAGCCACAGGTCCGGCGGCAGACGCAGCGGCGCGGTCTGTTCCACACAGGCCAGCAGGCCGTTGCGCTTGTTGGCGCTTTCGACACGGGCCAGCCATTCCCCGTCCTGTCCGTTGAAAACCAGCACGAAATCGCCAACCTTGCGGCGCATAACCGCAAACAGATAGTTGGATTGGTCTTTGTTCAGGGGAATCCCTTGCCCTGCCCCCAGCGGAGCCTCTACAAAGAGTCTGATTTTCGCCCGTTTATCCATGGTATGCCTCTTATGACCTCAGCCGATCATAACCCCGAACCGCCAAAAGATGGAAGTGTCGCCGACGCGGTTTCGCAAAACTGGGTCGATACGATCGCCCCGCACTGGTCCCGCCCCTATCTGCGGCTGTCGCGCGCGGACCGTCCCATCGGCACATGGCTGCTGCTGATCCCCTGCTGGTGGAGTCTGGCGCTGGCCGTTGCCGCCGATCCGGCCGGCGGGCGGCTGTTCGACATCTGGATCGCACTCGGCTGTGCCATCGGGGCCTTTCTTATGCGCGGCGCGGGCTGCACCTGGAACGACATCACCGACCGCGATATCGACGCAAAGGTGGCGCGCACCTGCTCGCGCCCCTTGCCCAGCGGGCAGGTGACGGTGAAAAAGGCGCTGGTCTGGCTGGCGGTGCAAATGCTGGTCAGCGCGGGGATTTTGCTGACCTTCAACCTGAACGCCATCCTGCTGGGAATCGCGGCGCTGGTGCCAGTGGCGATCTATCCCTTTGCCAAACGGTTTACATGGTGGCCGCAGGTATTTCTGGGCGTGGCCTTCAACTGGGGCGCGCTGCTGGCCTGGACGGCGCATAGCGGCAGCCTGGGCTGGCCGGCGGTGCTGCTGTATCTGGCGGGGATTGCCTGGACGCTGTTTTACGACACCATCTATGCCCATCAGGACAAGGAAGACGACGCCCTGATCGGGGTGAAATCCACGGCGCGGCTGTTTGGCGCCAAAACACCGAAATACCTGTTTGTATTCATGGTGCTGGCCGTAACGCTGATGGCAATGGCCGGCATTCTGGCGCTGGCGGGCAATGACAGCCCCTATCCGGTGATGCTGGCGATTCTGGCGGCCTGGGGCTTCGGGCTGCATATGTTCTGGCAGATGCGGATGCTGGATATAGACGACCCGGATGTCTGCCTGCATCTGTTCCGCTCCAACCGGGATTGCGGGCTGATTCCCGCCGCTATTCTGGCAATCGCCGCCTTGATATAATTGTGAGGCGCCAGCCCTTGCCCTGCCCTGCCCTATCGCTTAGAAAACCGTGAAACAGTCACCCCGAGGTCCCATGCGCCCAGCAGCCATAGCTTTTGCCGCCGTCGGTTTTCTTGCCAGCGCCGTTGCCGCAGGTGTGGTTGCCAATTATGCCGTGACCAAACTGGAACAGAACACCAAACGCCAGACATCGATGGCGCTTGTGGCCTCGGGGCAGAGCTGGGCCAGTGTCGATACCGACGGCATGCGCGTGATCCTGACAGGCACCGCCCCCGAGGAAAAGAAACGTCTGCAGGCCTATGATGCCGTAGCGGCCATTGTATCCACCCGCCGGATTGTCAACAAAACCGATGTCGCCGAAAGCGTGCCGGTAAAGGCCCCCGATTTCGCGCTGGAAATCCTGCGCAACGGCGGGGATATCTCGCTGATCGGGATCACGCCGGATATGGGCGAACAGGATCCGCTGCGCGATACCATCCGCGACATCAGCGGCGCCACCCTGATCGACATGCAGGAACCCACCGACTGGCCCGCACCCGACGGCTGGCACGAAGCGGTGGCCTTCGGTGCGAAAATCATGCGCGACATGGAACAGGCCAAGGTTTCCGTCCAGCCCGCCAAGGTGCATCTGTCCGCCGTCGTCAACAGCGCCGAGGCCAAGATCGCCCTGATGCTGAAGCTGCTGGAGATGCGCCCCGAGGGCATCGACTTTACTATGGACATCACCGCCCCGCGCCCGATCCTTGCCCCCTACCGGCTGCATTTCACCCTGAAAGGGGGCGCCGCGGATCTGGAATGCGACGCGCTGACGGTCGAGGGCGGGCGCAAGATCCTGAACGCGGCCAGGGCCTATGGCGTAGCCAAAGATACGCGCTGCCGCATCGGGCTGGGCGCGCCGACAGACGACTGGGCCGATGTCGCCATCCACGCGATGGAGGCCGTGAACGCCATGCAGGGCGGCGAGCTGGTGATGCAGGACAGCGCGATTACGCTGGTATCCCCGCTGGAATTCGACCCCGACAGCTTTGCCACCATTGCCGATACGCTTCAGGACAGCCTGCCACAGGCCTATGTCCTGCACCGCGTGCTTAGCAAGAAACCCTCGCCGGTGGAAACCAATGTCCGCCCCTGGTTCACCGCCAAACGCCCCGCCGAGGGGCCGGTTGTCCTGCGCGGGGTCAGCGTTGACGATTTGTCCCGCCAGACAATCGAGGCCTATTCCGAGGCCCGTTTCGGCATGGACAAGGTGGATGACAAGACAGAAATCGCCAGCTTTGCCCCGCACGGCTGGACCCTGCGGCAGCTGGTGGCGCTCGACGTGCTGGACATGCTGGACAAGGGCGAGGTTTCCGTGCGCGAGGACACCGTCAAGGTGCGCGGGGAAGGGGCGGTCGCGGATCTGGCCGAGGCCATCAAAATCCGGCTGGAAAAGGGTTTCGGAGCCGATGCCCGGTTTGACATCAACGTCGTGCAGCTGAAGCCCGTGCCGGTAGAGCCGCAGTTCCCCGACCCGAAAACCTGCGAAACCCGCATTTCCGAGCTGCTGCAAAAAAACCGCATCGTATTCGCCCCCGCCTCGGCCATTATCGAGCCGGAATCGCGTGAAACCATCGGGAAAATCGCCGAGATCCTGCACGAATGCCGCAATGTCTGGTTCGAGATCGGCGGCTATACCGACAGCCAGGGCCGCGAGGAAATGAACCGCAATCTAAGCCAGACCCGCGCCGATGCGGTGCTGGACGCGCTGCTGGCGCGCAACCTGCTGCTGGGCGATCTGACCGCCGTCGGCTATGGCGAGGCCAACCCGATCGGGGATAACGACACCGAGGAAGGGCGCCTGCTGAACCGCCGGATCGAATTCCGCCTGCGCGAGGGCAAACCCTCGGAGGCAGAGCCCGCCCCCACCATTACCGTGCCCGAGGACCAGCCGGAAACCCCGCTGCGCCGCCCGGCAGACCTGAAAATACTGGCGCCCGCTGGCGCATCGGAGGATACGAATGGGTAGAACCGAGCTTACCTTGCTGATCGGATCGGCGCTTTTCGTCGCCGTCATCATCGGCTGGACCATCCACTGGTTTTACGAACGCATGCGCCCTGCGGGGCCTGTCGCCTCGGAAGAGGCAACCGCGCGGATGCGGGCCGCCGAGGCAGCCCAAATCGCCGCCGAGGAACAGCTGGACGCCCTCCAGCGAGAGGCCCGCAACACCCAAAGCCAGCTGCAGGCCGAACTGGAGGCCGCGATGGCCGGCCTCGGCAATGCCCGCCGCGAGGCCGAAAGCTGGCATCAGGAGGCCGACGCCTGGCGCGCCGAGGTCGAGGAACTGCGCCAGAAACACGGGGCCTGAAACCCGGGGCGTAGCCCTATCGTTTTCCTGAAATTTTAACGGCCCTGCCCCGCGGTATGTCGTGGTATTTCCGCCGGCCCGCCCTGTCTACTAACATATGTTAGTAAACAGACGGGCCGGCCGTTATCCATCTGAAAATACGGATAAAATCCGGCTAGATCGGCAACGGGTAATCGCGATGCACGGCGTTGATATCCGCCAGCACATCCTGATCCAGCCGCAGCGCGGGCGCCTGCAGAATCCGCGCCAGCTGGTCCTGACTGCTGGCCCCGAAAATGACCGAGCCCATAAAGGGCCGTGTCAGGCACCACGCCAGCGCCATTTGCACCATGTCCAGCCCGTGCTTTTCCGCCACCTGCCGATAGGCCGCAACAGCCGGAAAGGCGCGCGGAGTCAGCCGCCCGCCCAGCGTTTCGTTCCCCTCCCGACGGGAGCCGGCCGGCGTGACATCGCCCTGATATTTCCCCGTCAGAATACCGGCCGCCAGCGGGGAATAGGCCAACAGGCCGACATCCTCGTTCACGCCCAGCTCTGCCAGATCCAGATCGTAAATCCGGCACAACAGCGAATATTCGTTCTGGATCGTGGCCATGCGCGGCAGGTTTCCGGTTTCGGCCAGTTCCAGATATTTCGCCGCCCCCCATGCGGTTTCGTTAGAGGTGCCAAAGGCGCGGATCTTGCCCTCGGCCATCAGGGCCGCGACGGTTTCCAGATTGGCCTGCATCTCGGCCCGCTCGGCAGCCGGGTCGCGTTTTTCGGGGCTGTAGTCCCAGTATTTGCGGAAATGATAGGAACCCCGGTTGGGCCAGTGGAATTGGTACAGGTCGATATAGTCGGTTTGCAGGCGCTTCAGACTGCCCTCTACCGCCTCGCGGATCGTGACCGGCGAGATCGGGGCACCGTTTCGCCCGCGCACATTGCCGTTGCCCGCGCCAACGATCTTGGTGGCAATCACCACATCCGCGCGCCGGCCGCTTTTGGCCAGCCAACTGCCGAGAATTTCTTCCGTCGCGCCCTGCGTTTCCTTGCGCGGGGGCGAGGGATACATCTCGGCCGTGTCGATAAAATTCACCCCGTGGTCCAGCGCCATGTCGATCTGGGCGTGGCCCTCGGATTCCGTATTTTTCCCGCCCCACGTCATGGAGCCAAGGCAGAGTTCGCTGACGCGGATATCGGTGCGCCCTAGGTTTCGGTATTCCACAGGTTTTTCCTTATATACGGGCCGTCTGCATCCAGCGCGGGCGGGGCCTTGTCCATCGGCATTTCCAGATCGGAAAAGCGGATCGGGTTGCGCACGCCGTCAAAATCCCCCTGCCGGTTTTTCAGCCCGCGGTGGATCACCTGCGGGTCGGCAAAGGTTTCGGCGACGGTGTTGATCGGGCCGGCCGGCACGCCCGCATTTTCCAGCCGTTGCAGGATTTCGTCGCGCGGCAGGGCGGCCAGAACCTTCGACAGCATCGGAATCAGGATTTCGCGATGTTCAATCCGGTCGTCATTGGTGACAAACCGCGCATCCCTGTGGAAATCCACCCCTAGCGCGGTGCAAAGATGGGCGAACTGTCCGTCATTGCCACAGGCGATGACAAAAGGCGCGTCGGCGGCATCGAACACCTGATAGGGCACGATGCTGGGATGGGTGTTGCCCATGCGCTGCGGGACCTCGCCGGTCATAAGATAGCTGCTGGCCTGGTTGGACAGAACCGCAACCTGCGTATCCAGCAAGGCCATGTCGATATGCTGCCCCTTGCCGGTTTTCTCGCGCGCCAGCAAGGCCGCCTGAATGGCAATCACCCCGTAAACCCCCGTGAACAGATCGGCCAGCGCGATGCCCGGCTTGATCGGGGGGCCGTCCGGCTCGCCGGTGATGTCGAGCATCCCGCCCATGCCCTGAATGATGAAATCATAGCCCGCGCGGGGGGCATAGGGGCCGTCCTGCCCGAAACCGGTGATGGAACAATAGATCAGGCGCGGGTTTTCCCGCTGCAGGCTGTCATAATCCAGCCCGTATTTCGCCAGCCCGCCAACCTTGAAATTCTCTATCAGCACATCGGCCTCGCGCACCAGCGCATGCAGCACCGCCAGATCCTCCGCCTTGCGAAAATCGAGTGCGATGGAGCGTTTCCCCCGATTGGCCGTATGGAAATAGGCAGCCGTATTGCCGTAGGACACCGGCTCCCCCCAGTTGCGGGTATCGTCGCCGGCCGGCGATTCCACCTTGATAACATTGGCGCCCAGATCGGCCAGCGTTTGTCCGGCCCAGGGACCGGCCAGCACGCGCGAGATATCCAGAACCTTCAGACCGGAAAGCGGGGTCATGTTTTCCACCTTTTGTTGTATCTTTGGCGCGATACTGCAAGGCCGCGCCCAAAGGTCAAGCCAAATGGTTACATAATCGCCACGTTCCGCGATAAAGCGCCCGCGTCGGGTTGTTTCGCGGGGGGGATTTGCCTACATCATGCCCATGGTCAATTTTGCAAAAATCCTGAAACGGCGGGCCAGCGTGTCCGTTATCCGGCTGAACGGTGTGATCGGCGGGGGCTCGCGCCTTGGCGGGGCCGCCCTGAACGACGCCACCCTTGCCCCGATTATCGAGCGCGCCTTTACCAAAGGCAAACCGCGTGCGGTGGCGCTGGCAATCAACTCGCCCGGGGGCTCGCCGGTGCAATCGGCGCTCCACAAGGGCAGACCCAGGCCGCCGTAGCCGCCGCGCTTCCCGTCTTACTCGGCGCCCTCACCCGAAACGCAAGCCAACCCCAAGGCGCCCAAGCCCTCGCCAAC
>JALWQC010000171.1 GCA_027080755.1 Paracoccaceae bacterium | reverse complement strand
CCGGGCCGGGAAGCGCCGGTTACATGGGACTCACCCATCGGGAGGCCTCGCTTGAGAAGTGGCGGGCGATCCAGCGGGAGATCCGGAGCTGGGGAGCGGTGTTCACCGAGATCCGGGACGACTTCCACGATTACGTCAACTGGCCCTACATCGAGACCATGCGGTCCTGGGAGTTCTTGCCGATCAAGCGCGTGCCCGGACCCCGGGAGATTTGGTACCGGTCCGCTCTCCTCAGGATAGAGTTGGTGGAGCAGCCCTCTCTTCCCAACGACCGGATCGAGGGCGATATCTTCACCGATCCGGAAGCGGCCACCACCTGACATGCTGCCGAACTCAATAAAGAAGGCGTGTCTCACGGCCGGGGCGGCCGAAGGCTTGACCGGGCTCAACGCGTTCGACGGGGCGCTGCTGGCGGCCGGGATCGGCGATCTAAACCTGGTGCGGGTGACGAGCATTATGCCGCCCCACGTGGAGCTTCTGGACACGCCTCCCCGGCTTCCCCGGGGGGCGTTCGTGTTGGTGGTGTACAGCGCCCGTACCTCCTGCCGCCCCGGGGAGACGATCGCCGCGGCCGTGGCGGTGGGGGGCAGAGGGGGGCGCGGGGGGGCCGCTGCGCCGGTCCAGGGCCGGCGGGGCAGAGCGGAGTCCTCTACCAGTGCGCCCAGTTTTTGCAGCAGGGCGCTGTCGGGGGGGATGGCGTTTTCCACGGCCACATCCAGACCGGCGGGAGAGCGGGTGACGGCCAGCTGGATCGCGACCTTGCGCGTCGCCCCCAGTTTTGTCAGCGCCTCCAGCGCGGGCATGCCGGCCAGAATATCGGGATGCAGCAGTTTGCACGCCGCGATTTCCACCACCGTTCCCGAGGCGCGCCCGTGAAACCCGACCATCGCGCCCTTTTTCGTGCGCCGTCCGGTAAATCCGGCCCGCCGGCGGCTTTGTGCGGGCGAGGTGACGGTGGCGCGAAACGGGGCCTCCAGCCCTTGGGCGGCCAGCGCCTTGCGCACGACGCCGGTTTTCCAGTCGGCCAGAAACGAATCCGAGGCATGTTGCAAGGCACAGCCGCCGCAGGTTTTGAAATGCGGGCAGGGGGCCTTTACCCGTTGGGTCGAAGGGGTCAGGATGCGCGGTGCGGGGATGCGCTGGCCGGATACCGCACCCTCTATGATTTCGCCGGGCAGGGTGAAGGGGGCGTAGAGCGGCCCGTCGGCAATACCGTCACCCTGAAGGCTGAGGCTGTGGATGGTGCGGGGCATGGGGACTCCTGTCGATTTTTCCAAGGGTTTTGCGCAAAACATCGCGTAACGCAAGGGCGGGGCGTATTGTCGCGGCGCATTTGCTGTGATACCGCTGGAAAAACCGCGCCGGACGCGGATGAAATTGGAGCCCCCGCATGTCTACCAAACCCCAGTCGAAAAAACTGATCCTGTTTTCTGTCGCCGTGATGCTGTTTCTGGCCGCCCTTGACCAGACCATCGTTTCCACGGCCCTGCCGACCATCGTGGCCGAGCTGGGCGGCGTGGACCACCTTAGCTGGGTGGTGACGGCCTATCTGCTGACCTCTACGGTGGTGGCGCCGATGTATGGCAAGCTGGGCGACCTCTACGGGCGCAAGCTGATGATGCAGATATCGGTGGTTGTGTTTCTGCTTGGCTCGATCCTGTCGGGGATGGCGAATTCCATGCTGTTCCTGATTGTTTCGCGTGCCGTGCAGGGGCTTGGCGGGGGCGGGCTGTTCGTGCTGGCCCTGACGGTTGTAGGCGACATTGTGCCGCCGCGCGAAAGGGGCAAGATCCAGGGGATTTTCGGTGGCGTTTTCGGGATTTCCAGCGTGGCCGGCCCGCTTCTGGGCGGGTTTTTCGTTGACCAGCTCAGCTGGCGCTGGGTGTTTTATGTCAACCTGCCGATCGGTGTTCTGGCGCTGGCGGTTTTTGCCTTTGCCTTCCATCCCACCGGCAAGCGGGTGTCGCACAAGATCGACTATCTCGGGGCGTTTTTGCTGACCGCGGCGCTTAGCGGTCTGGTCCTGTTCACCAGCCTTGGCGGCAGCAGTTTCGAGCGGACCTCGCCCTTTATGCTGTCCATGATTGCGCTGGCGGTTGTCGGCGGGATTGCCTTTGTCTTTGCAGAGCGGCGCGCGGCAGAGCCGGTGCTGCCCATGACCCTTTTTAACCACAACACCTTCAGCGTCATGAGCGCGGTCGGCTTTGTCGGCGGGGTGGCGATGTTCGGCGGGCTGACCTTTTTGCCGCTGTATCTGCAAACGGTAAAGGGCGTCAGCCCCACGGTTTCGGGGTTGCAGCTGATCCCGATGATGTTCGGAATCCTGAGCGGCTCTATCGGGTCGGGGCAGATCATGGGGCGCACCGGTCGCTACCGGCGGTTGCCGGTGATCGGCATGGCGGTGATGACGGTGGGGCTGTTGTTGCTGACACGTCTGGCGGTGGACACCCCGGGCTGGCAAATCTCGCTTTACATGTTCATCGTCGGCATCGGCCTTGGTCCGACCATGTCGGTTGGCACAACGGCGATCCAGAATGCGGTGGCGCGCGAGCATATGGGCGCCTCGACCGCCGGTTTCACCCTGTTCCGGCAGATTGGCGGGCTGATCGGGGTGTCGATTTTCGGCACGCTTTTCACCAACAGCCTGACCAACACGCTGGAATCGAAATTCGGCGGGCAAAGCATGCCGGGGGGCGGGATCGGCTCGCTCGGGGCGGATATGATTGCCAAAATGCCGCCAATGATTCAGGACATCGTGAAAGAGGCGATCACAAACGCCCTGCATCCGGTGTTTCTGGTGGCGGCGGGGGCCTCTTTCCTGGCCTTCGTGATCGGCTGGTTTCTGGAAGAACTGCCCCTGCGCGGCCATGACGAGGACGCGCCGCAGCAAACGCCGGAATAATCGGCAAAGCGGCGTTTTTCGCCCTGCCACTTTGCAATATTGCCCATTGGCATCGGGCGATATTGCTGCCATTCTACAATAAATTCACCTGTCAAAGGAGGCATCTCCATGCGCTTTGAGTCGCCCGCCACACTTGAGGACGCCATTCATCTGCTTGCCAATGCCAAAGGAACCGCACGTGTTCTGGCAGGGGGAACGGATGTTCTGGTGCAAATGCGTTTGGGGCTGGTTACGCCCGATCTGGTCGTGGATATCAAAGGGATCCCCGGCATGCGCGATATCACCCCTGTGGATGGCGGCTATCGTATCGGCGCGGCGGTTACGGGGGCCGAAATGGGCGAGCATGCGGGGCTGAAGGCCCTGTGGCCCGGCGTGGTCGAAGCGATGGAGCTGGTCGGCTCTACCCAGGTGCAGGGGCGGGCGACGATGGCGGGGAACCTGTGCAATGCCTCGCCCGCGGCCGATAGCGTGCCGGCAATGATTGCCGCCGATGCCGTGGCCACCATCGAAGGCCCGCTCGGCCTGCGTCTGCTGCCCGTGGCCGAGGTCCCCGCAGGGCCGGGCAAAACCACCCTGACCAAGGGCGAGATTATTACCTCCATTTTCCTGCCGGCGCGCCCGAAACATTCCGGCGACGCCTATCTGCGCTTCATCCCGCGCACGGAAATGGATATCGCGGTGTCCTCTGCCGGTGTCAGCCTGTCGCTCGGGCCGGACGGCATGGTGGAATTCGCCCGCGTGGCCATCGGCGCCGTCGCCCCCACCGCGCGTCTGGTGGAAGAGGCCGGCGCCGCCCTGGTCGGCACGCAGCTGGACGCGGCAACGCTGGATCGCATGATGGCCGCCGTGCGCGCCGCCTGTGATCCCATTGACGACAAACGCGGCACGGCGGAATTCCGCACCAAAACCGCCGCTGTAATGGCAAAACGGGCCGCAAAAACCGCATTCGCCCGCGCAGGAGGCAAATCATGAGCAAAATCCATGTCACCACGACCGTAAACGGCGACACAGTCGAATATCTGTGCGAGCCGACCGAGACCCTGTTGGACGTCCTGCGCGACCGCCTGAACCTGACCGGCGCCAAGGAAGGGTGCAGCACCGGCGATTGCGGTGCCTGTTCGGTGGAACTGGACGGGCGGCTGGTCAGCTCGTGCCTTGTGCTGGCGGCCGAGGCCGGGGGCAAAACCGTTGCCACCGTCGAAGGCATGGCAAAGGGCGAAAACCTGCATATCCTGCAGGAGAAAATCCTGGAACATGCGGCGCTGCAATGCGGGGTCTGCACGCCCGGAATTCTGGTAGCGGCCAAAGCCCTGCTGGCGAAAAACCCCGACCCGACCGAGGAAGAGGTCCGTTTCTGGCTGGCGGGCAACCTGTGCCGTTGCACGGGATACGATAAAATCATACGCGCGGTGCTGGATGCGGCCGCCGAAATGCGGGGGGCATGAATATGACCAAACGTCTTAGAAAAACCGAAGGGTTCAAGATCGTCGGCACCCGCCCGCAGCGCCCCGACGGCATCGAAAAGGTAACCGGCCGCGCGCTTTACGGTGCGGATCTTTCTGTGCCGGACATGCTGCACGGCGCCGTTCTGCGCAGCCCCCACCCGCATGCGCGCATCGTTTCGATCGATGCCAGCGCAGCGCTGGAAATGCCGGGGGTGCGGGCGGTTGTAACTTCGGCCGATTTCAAGAAACAGGCGAAATTCTTCATGCAGGACACGCTGGACAACTGCATGGCCCGCGATTTCGCGCTGTATGACGGGCATGCGGTGGCCGCGGTTGCCGCCAAAACCCGCAAACAGGCCGAAGAGGCGGCGGCGAAAATCAGGGTGGAATACGAAATCCTGCCCCATGTGACCGAGGTCGAGGACGCCATGAAGCCCGACGCGCCCATCCTGCACGCCGGACGCAGCTATCGCAACATCCCCGAGGGCAACAACGCCAATGTCACCAATTACGTCGAATTCGGCCATGGCGACGTAGAGGCCGGCTTCAAGGACGCCGACCTGATCGTCGAGCGCAGCTTCAAGACCGCCGCGACCCATCAGGGCTATATCGAACCCAACGCCTGTGTGGCCAGCATGGGCCCCGACGGGCGCGGGGAGCTTTGGGTAACGACGCAGGGCCATTATATGGTGCGCGATTTCTGCGCGCCGTTTCTGGGGCTGGAGGAAAGCAAACTGCGGGTGACCCCCTCGGAAATCGGGGGCGGGTTCGGCGGCAAGACCACCGTGTTTCTGGAACCCGTGGCGCTGGCGCTGGCACAAAAATCCGGCAAGCCCGTCAAAATGGTCATGTCCCGTGAGGAGGTCTTCCGCGCCTCCGGTCCGACGGTATCGTCCTGGACCGACGTGAAAATCGGCATGACCAGGGACGGCAAAATCACTGCCGCGCAGGCAAAGCTGCGCTATCAGGGCGGGGCGTTTCCCTGCGGGACCATTGCGCTGGGGGCGATGACGGCCTTTGCCGCCTATGATCTGGAAAACGTGCAGGCGCTTGGCTGGAACGTGATGACCAACCGCCCGATGCAGGCATCCTACCGCGCACCCGGCGCGCCGATGGCTATTTATACGGTCGAATCCGTGGTGGACGAGCTAAGCCAGAAGCTGGGCCTCGATCCGCTGGAGGTGCGCCTGAAAAATGCCGCCAAAAAGGGGACAAAATCGTCCTACGGGCCGACCTTTAGCGATATCGGGCTGGTGGCCACGCTGGAAGCGGCGAAAAACCACCCCCATTACCGGGCCCCGCTCGGCCCCAATCAGGGCAGGGGTATTTCCTGCGGTTTCTGGTTCAACTTCGGCGGCAATTCCAGCGTTTCGCTGCATGTCAGCCCCGACGGCACCGTCGCCGTGACCGAGGGGAACCCCGATATCGGGGGCTCTCGCGCCTCTATTTCCATGATGGCGGCCGAGGAACTGGGGATCCCCTATGACAAGGTGCGCACCATCGTCGGGGATACCAATTCCATCGGCTACAGCGATACCACGGACGGCTCGCGCGTGACCTTTACGGTCGGGATTGCCACCATCAAGGCAGCGCGCGATGCGATCCGTGTGATGAAGGGGCGTGCCGCCAAGGTCTGGGGCATCGACGAGGACGCCGTGATCTGGGAGGACGGCGCGGCCAAGCCCTCCGGCCCGAACGCGGGGGAATTCCCGCCGATGACGATGGAGGAAATCGCGCGCAACGCCTTCAAGACCGGCGGCCCGATTGCCGGCCATTACGAGGCGAACTCCGACGGGGCGGGCGTCAGCTTCGGCGTGCATCTGGTGGATGTAGAGGTGGACCCGGAAACCGGCTTTACCAAAATCCTGCGCTATACGGTGTTTCAGGACGCGGGCAAGGCCATCCACCCCGCCTATGTCGAGGGGCAGATGCAGGGCGGCGCGGTGCAGGGCATCGGCTGGGCCCTGAACGAGGAATACATCTACGGCGCGGACGGACGTTTGCAGAACCCGGGCTTCCTCGACTATCGCATTCCGGTGGCTTCGGACTTGCCGATGATAGACACGGTGATACTGGAAATCCCCAATCCGGGCCATCCCTACGGGGTGCGCGGGGTGGGGGAAACCAGCATCGTGCCGCCGCTGGCCGCCATTTCCAACGCCGTTTCACGCGCCGCCGATGTGCGCCTGTGCGAACTGCCCATGTCCCCGCCGCGTGTTCTGGCGGCGATTGACGCGAAGGGCTGACAGATGGTCAAGGTCACGCTTTGGGGGTCGCTTCGGTCCGCCACGGGGGGCCTTGAACAGGTAGAGGCCAGCGGCACCAACACCCGCGAGGTGCTGGACGATCTGGCGAAAAAATACCCCGCCCTCGAAACGGTTATCGCGGGCGGGGTATCTTTGGCCATTGACGGCACGATCTACAAGGATGCGTGGTTCACCCCCATTTCGGACAGCAGCGAAGTGGTGCTGATGCCCTATATGGCGGGGGGCTAGTTCGGGATTTCCGTATTGAAGCCCAGGGCCAGCCAGTCCTGCATCCCGCCGCGATAGTAATGCAGCTTTTCGGGCGGATAATTGATGGCAATCAGGTTGCGGATGGCGGTCGGGGATTGTTCACACCACGGGCCGTTGCAGAACAGCAGCAGATCCTTGGGGTTCTCGAAGCCCCATTCGCCGGTGGCATCCTGTTTT
>JALWQC010000170.1 GCA_027080755.1 Paracoccaceae bacterium | reverse complement strand
TCCCCGATCAGCGTGGGGCGGGCAGGCTATTGGCTGGGGCGTACATACGAGGCGCTGGGCGATCAGGCCAAGGCGCGGGAATCCTACGGGTTGGGCGCGCAATACCAGACCAGTTTTTACGGCCAGCTGGCGGCCGAGCGGGGCGGATTTGCCCCCGATCCGGCGATTGCCGGCACCGGCCTGCCGCCGGACTGGACGCGCGAGGCGTTTTTATACAGCGACCCCGTGCGCGCCGGCCTGTTGCTGCATTTCGCCGGCGACGAACTGCTGGCCCGCCGGTTTTTCGCCCATGCGGCGCTGGATATGACCACGGCAGAGCAGGCGGCGCTGGGGCAACTGGCGCTGGATCTGGAACGGCCCAACACCGCGCTGAAAATCGCCAAGATCGCGGCGCGGGACGGGCAGGTTATCCAGCAGGCCTATTACCCGCTGATCGACCTTGCCCGCCTGAAAACCCCCGTGCCGCCGGAATTCGCCATGGCCATCGCGCGACAGGAAAGCGAGCTGTACCCCCGTGCCGAAAGTCCGGTCGGGGCGCTGGGGCTGATGCAGGTTATGCCGGCTACGGCAAAGCGGGTGGCCAAGGATCTGGGGATCGACTATTCGCGCGACAAGCTGGCGCAGGACTGGGAATACAACGCCACGATCGGCACGGCCTATCTGGCGCAGATGCTGGAACGCTACAATGGTTCGACTGTGCTGGCGGCGGCGGCCTATAACGCGGGGCCGAACCGGGCCGACCGCTGGATAGAGGACTACGGCGACCCGCGCAAACCGGGGGTGGATGTGATCGACTGGATAGAGACCATCCCCTTCCGCGAGACGCGCAACTATGTGATGCGGGTCAATGAATCGCTGTTTATCTATCGCGCGCGCATTTCCGGCAAGGTCGGGCCGTTGACTCTGTCGCGGGATCTGAAACGGGGGGGCTAGCGGGACCGGCGCAGCGTGAACAGCCCCGATGCGATGATAACGGCCGCGCCGGCGATGGTCGGGGTATCAAGTGTTTCGTGGAAAACCGTCAGCCCGATGACGGAGACAAACACCAGCTGGAAATAGGCAAAAGGCTGGAGGCTGGCAGCCTCGGCCAGGGCATAGGCCTTTATCAGCAGGAAATGCCCCAGAACGCCGCTGACGGCCAGCGCTCCCATGATCCACCAGTCGCTGCCCTGCATGGGCTGCCAGTAAAACGGGCCGATCAGGGTGATCGCCACGGCGCCGGCCAGACCGGTCCAGAAGAAGCTGGTCTCGGGGCTGTCCCTGCGGGCGGCATATCTGGTTAACAGGCCGTAAAGGGCAAACAGGAAGGCGGCAAACAGCGGGATCAGGGCGGCGGGGGTAAACGTGCCAATCCCCGGACGCAGGATGATCAGGATACCGCCAAAGCCGGCCAGAACCGCCAGCCAGCGCCGCCAGCCCACATGCTCGCCCAGAAACGGGCCGGAGAGGGCGGCAATGATCAGCGGATAGGCGGCGAATATCGCATGGGTGCCGATCAGCCCCGTTTTTGTAAAGGCGGCGACCGTGACAAAGATTTCCAGCACCAGAAGCACGCCGCGGGCTATTTGCAGGACCGGCTGGCCGGTGCGGGCGACCCGCCGGATGCCCCCCTTGCGTGCGGCGGACAGGCCCAGCACGAACAGCGCGAAAAACCAGTAGCGGATCATCACCACGGTAACGACGTTGTATTCCGCCGCCAGATAC
>JALWQC010000169.1 GCA_027080755.1 Paracoccaceae bacterium | reverse complement strand
GACCTACATCGCGGATATCACCGTTAACGGCCATCCCGAAACCGAGGGCCGCGCCAAACCGCCGGCACAGGCCCGCACGCCGCGTGTACCGCCGTTCAAGACCGGAAAACCGGCCTATGGCACCCGCAACCTGCTGGCGGACGAGGGGCCGAAAGCCGTTGCCGACTGGATGCTGGGGCAGAAAAAGCTGCTGATAACCGACACCACCATGCGCGACGCGCACCAGTCCCTGCTGGCGACGCGCATGCGTTCCATCGATATGCTGAACGTGGCGGAAAGCTATGCCCACAACCTGCCCGAACTGTTCAGCATGGAGGCCTGGGGCGGCGCCACCTTCGATGTCGCCTACCGCTTCCTGCAGGAATGTCCGTGGCAGCGCCTGCGCGATTTGCGCCAGCGTATGCCGAACCTGATGATCCAGATGCTGCTGCGCGGCTCCAACGGGGTGGGCTACACCAATTATCCCGACAATGTGGTGCAGAAATTTGTCGATCAGGCGGCGAAATCCGGTGTCGATGTGTTCCGCGTGTTCGACAGCCTCAACTGGGTGGAAAATATGCGCGTGGCGATGGATGCCGTGGTGTCCACCGGAAAAATCTGCGAGGGTGCGATTTGCTACACCGGCGATATTCTCGATCCCGACCGGTCCAAATACGACCTGAAATATTATGTGCAAATGGGCAAGGACCTGCACGACGCCGGCGCCCATATCATCGGGCTGAAGGACATGGCCGGCCTGTTGAAACCGGCCGCCGCCAGCGTTCTGGTCAAGGCGTTGAAGGACGAAATCGGCCTGCCGGTGCATTTCCATACCCATGACACCTCCGGCACCTCTGCCGCCACCATCATGGCCGCCAGTGCTGCGGGGGTGGATGCGGTGGATGCGGCGATGGATGCGTTTTCGGGGGGGACCTCGCAGCCCTGCCTTGGCTCTATCGTCGAGGGGCTGCGCCACACGCCGCGCGACACCGGCCTTGATATCGCCGCCATCCGCCGGACCTCGGACTATTGGGAGGGCGTGCGCCAGCAATATGCCGGTTTCGAAAGCGGCCTGAAGGCCCCTGCCTCCGAGGTGTATCTGCACGAAATGCCCGGCGGCCAGTTCACCAACCTGAAGGCACAGGCCCGCAGTCTGGGGCTGGAGGACCGCTGGCACGAAATCGCACAGGCCTATGCGGATGTTAACCAGATGTTCGGGGATATCGTGAAGGTCACGCCCTCGTCCAAGGTGGTCGGGGACATGGCGCTGATGATGGTATCGCAAGGCCTGACCCGCGAGCAGGTAGAGGACCCGGATGTCGATGTCGCCTTCCCCGATTCCGTGATCGACATGCTGCGCGGCAACCTCGGCCAGCCGCCGGGGGGCTTTCCGCCCAAGCTGATCGCCAAGGTGCTGAAGGGCGAGAAACCCAACACCGAACGCCCGGGCAAGCACCTGCCGCCCGCCGATATCGAAGGCATCCGCGCCAGACTGTCAAAAGAGCTGGAGGGCTTTGACGTCGATGACGAGGACCTGTGCGGTTACCTTATGTATCCCAAGGTTTTCCTTGATTACATGGGCCGCCACCGCGACTATGGCCCCGTGCGCACCCTGCCGACCAAGACGTTTTTCTATGGCATGGCCCCGGGCGAGGAAATCTCTGTCGAGATTGATCCGGGCAAGACCCTTGAAATCCGCATGCAGGCACAGGGCGAAACCAACGAGGATGGCGAGGCCAAGGTC
>JALWQC010000168.1 GCA_027080755.1 Paracoccaceae bacterium | reverse complement strand
GTGCAATACGGTGTGCGCAAACAGGACAACCTGCTGGATTATGACGAGGTGGAGGCCCTGGCCAAGGAGCACCAGCCGAAGCTGATCATCGCCGGCGGCTCTGCCATCCCGCGCCAGATCGACTTTGCCCGTTTCCGCGAGATTGCCGACAGCGTCGGCGCCTATCTGATGGTCGATATGGCCCATTTTGCCGGTCTGGTGGCGGCGGGCGAACACCCCAACCCCTTCCCGCATGCACATGTGGCCACCACCACCACCCATAAAACCCTGCGCGGCCCGCGCGGCGGCATGATCCTGACCAATGACGCGGATATTGCGAAAAAGGTCAACTCGGCCATCTTCCCCGGCATTCAGGGCGGCCCGCTGATGCATGTCATCGCCGCCAAGGCCGTGGCCTTCGGCGAGGCCCTGCGCCCCGAGTTCAAGACCTACCAGAAAGCCGTGCGCGCCAATGCGGTCGTGCTGGCCGAAACGCTGATGAAGGGCGGGCTGGACATCGTGACCGGCGGCACCGACACCCATGTCATGCTGGTGGATTTGCGTCCCAAAGGCGTGAAAGGCAATGCCACGGAACATGCGCTGGGGCGCGCCAACATCACCTGCAACAAAAACGGCATCCCGTTTGATCCGGAAAAACCGATGGTAACCTCGGGCGTGCGCCTTGGCACCCCCGCCGGCACCACCCGCGGCTTTGGCGAGGAAGAATTCCGCATGATCGGGGAAATGATCGTAGAGGTCATCGACGGCCTCGCCGCCAATGGCGAGGAAGGCAACGCCGACGTGGAAGCCGCCGTCAAAACCAAGGTTCTGGCCCTGTGCGAACGCTTCCCGCTGTATCCAAACCTGTAACAGCCCCGTAACGACCAAAGGGCGGCCCTGCAAAGGTGCCGCCCTTTTTGTGTTCGGGTTCTGACCCTAGCGGGCGTCGCGGATCCAGACCTCTACCCGGCGGTTGACGCTGCGGCCTTCGGGGGTGTCGTTGCAGCCCAGCGGGACGACTTCACCGAAGCCGAAGGTGACGAAGGGGACGTTTTCCGCATCCGTGCCCAGCGCCGCTTTCAGCTGGTCCAGCACCTGATTGGCCCGTTTCAGCGACAGACGTTCGTTTTGCGAGGCCGTGCCGGCCGCATCCGAGAAGCCGGCCAGAACCACCTCTTTGCCGGTCAGGTCGGTGGTCACCAGATAGTCGACCAGACGCCGGATATCCCCGACGGCGCGGGCGTCCAACTGCGCGATCCCCGCCTTGAACCGGAAGGTAGAGGACAGGCGCTCTGCCTCGGCCAGTTCGGTAATTGCGGCCTGCACCCGTTTGAAAGTGGCGTCTTTCTGGCTGTCGAGGATGGAATTGATCAGCCGCCGCCCCTGTATTTCAATCGGCATCACCCCGATCGTCTGGTCGATAAATCCGGCCGAGGCCACAGCCGGTTGCGCCGCCGGAGACTGGACAAAGCCCAGAAACCCGTTCAGCTTTTCGGCCCTGTCGGGGCTGCCCTGACTGGTGCGCAGGCTGCTGTGGTAGAAATAGACGTTGCTGGCCAGCGGGTATTCCCCGGTTTTGACGGCAAAGGCGCTTGGCTCGGCCAGATATCCGCAGGTCCGGCGCACCGGCAGGGCATGCGCCGCCCCCAGCGCGGCGATATTGACAAAGCCGATACCCACCGGATCCCCCTTGACCGCCGCCAACAGATCGGGGGCGTTGTCGAAGGTTTGCGCCGTATCGGAAAAATCTAGCCCGTTGCCGCTGAACACCACATCGCCAAAGGCCCCCGCCGCGTTCACGGTATCATCCAGACGATACAGCCGGATCGCCGCGTTCGGCCCGCCCAGCACGGACCAGTTGGTGATACGACCGGCAAACACGCGCCCGATTTCGTCCAGACTGATGGAATTGACAGGGTTGTCCGGCGACACGACGATCGCCACCCCGTCCAGCGCGGCGACGATCTGGTTTGCCGCGCTTGTCGGATCCCCGAGGCCGGCATTAATCATCTTTTCGGCTTCGGGTTTGGACACGGTGCGGCGGGTCATGACGATTTCCGAATCCCCGTCCAGCAGGGCCTGAAACGCCGTGCCCGCATCCACGGCCGGCACATCGACGCTGGCGAAAACATCCCCTGTTGCCATCAGGAAATCATAGGATGTGGCGTTGGGAACCTCCGAGGGCTGGCGCTGCATCGTCAGGCCGGCAACCTTTCCGAAAGCCTCGAACAGGGGCGGCACCAGCCGGTTGACCAGCACCGGTTCGCCTGCCAGACGAAAATCGACGTTCAGGATTTCGGGGCAGGCGTCGCCCAGACACTCCACATCGTCCTTGGACAGTTTCAGTTCCCCCAGCAGGCTTTGCAAAACATAGGTCTGCCCGTCGAACGAGGTCAGCTCCCCCGTCATGGAGACCGAACCGTCCAGCGCCCGAAGGGTCACCGGTTCGCCCAGAGCCACACTGCCCAGCAGCATCGCCCCCGTCGTCCAGATTGCCAGTTTCCGCGAAAAATCCCCTATGCGCACATCAATTCCTTTCTACCCGATACCCGGGACATGTTGGCCCGCCACCATGATAGACCCAAGGTTGCAATTTTCAAACGAAATCTAGGGAAAGGTCAGGAACGGTCGCGGATCCAGACCTCTACCCTGCGGTTGATGTCGCGGCCGCGGGGTGTGTCGTTGCAGACCAGCGGCGAGGATTCCCCGTATCCCTTTGCCGTAATGTGGATGCTGTTCCCCCTGTCGCCAAGGGCCTTGTGCAGCTCGGCCGCGACAAAATCCGCGCGCCGTTTCGACAAAACCGTATTGGTGCGCGCCGTGCCTTCGGAATCGGTAAAGCCCAGCACCAGAACCTCGCGTCCGGTCAAATCCATCTGCCCCAGATAGGCCGCCAGATTGGCAAGGTCGTGGCTGCTGCGCGCATCGAAATCCGCATAGCCATACTGGAACCGGAAGGTCGTCGAAAGCCGGCTGGCCGTCTGCAAATCGCCGGCAAGCGTGCCGATATCGCCAGAGCCTTGCACGGCGGGTTCCAGAATCATGTTCTGCATCCGCCGCCCCTGCGCCGCCACGCTCTGGCGGGTGATGCGGTCGTCGATATAGCCGGCATTGTAAACGGCGGTTTGCGCCGCCTCGGTCTGGATAAAGTCGAGGAAGTCCTGCATCGCAGCGCTGCGCGCCACGCCGGAATCTACCAGATACAGACGGTTTGACAGCGGGTATTCCTGCGCCGCTACCCCGAAACCGTCGGGGCGCGAAAGGATCCCGCAGGCCCCGCGCAGGGACAGGATGCGCGGGCCGTCCACATTGCCCACGCCGGTAAAGCCGATGCCGAAAGGGTCCGCCATGATCCGCCGGTTCAGGGTTTCGGTATCCCCGACCTCCTGAATGGTGGCGCCATAGACCAGTCCGCGGGCTTTCAGGAAGGTTTCGGTAAAAAAACCGCCCTCGCCCATGTCCCGATCCAGCATATAGGGCGTGATGGCATGATCCGGCCCGCCAAGCTGCGCCCAGTTGGTGATTGTGCCGGCATAGATGCCCGCGATCTGGTCCATCGACAGCGCCTTGAGCGGGTTTTGCGGCGAAACGACAAAGGCCAGCCCGTCCAGCGCCACGGCAAATTCCGTGGGGGTGTTGGGGACCTCTCCAAGGGTGTCCACCAGCGCCTGCCGCTGCGCAATCTCCGGCAGGGCGGACAGCATCCCGAGGGTAACAGTGCCATCCATCAGCCCCGTCATAACCCCCGCCGTTCCGCCCGAGCGCACCAGAAATTCCACATAAACGGTGCCATCGCCGCGACGCAGGACAAAAACTTCCTCGTGCGGGGAATCGCCTGCGCTTCGGCCCAGCTCCATATCCTGCATCAGGGCGAAATAGTCGATCAGCATCGGCATCAGATTTTGCCCGAAGGCATTCGCGCCGGAAATGACGATCCGCCCGTCCTGCGGTCGGGGCGGGCAGGCGCCCTCGCAAGTAACAAGGCCGGCCTGCACCGTCAGATCGCCGGTGGCCGCGCGCAGGACATAACTCCCCCCGTCAAAGGATAACAACTGCCCCGTGATTTCAATACTGCGGTCATGCGAGCGCAAGGTAACAATTCCGCCCTGCGCCGTGGTCAGTGACACCGCCACAGCCGCCAAGGCCTGCGCGATTATACGCGCCATTCCTGAAATGGACATTTCCCCACCTATACTAGGCGGCCCCGAAAAATGGCGGGGCCTGTGATACACGATGCGAAACCGGCGCCCCAATCACACGGGGTCACGGTTCGGCACGGGGATAAATATACGCCGGTTTTGCGTATTTACCTAATTTTAACGAATTTGCAGGGGTATTTGCAGGCTATGAGACGACGGGGGCTTCGCAACGACCTGATTTATATATAATATTAGCCCCTTCCGGCGGCAGGGCCTTTTGAAAGGCCGGACGTCTGGACAGGGTTTCAAACCAGCGGGAAAGGTTTTCGAATCGCGACAGATCGACGAAAAACTGCGCGACATAGGCCGAATAGCCGACAGAAATATCCGCCGCGCTGAAGCCCGACAGCAGGTAATCGCGCCCGTTCAGGTGGGTATCCAGCACCTCCAACGCCTTTTCCAGCCGCCGTGTTTCCAGTTTTATCACCACCGCAGAGCGGTCCTTGTCCTCGTAAATGACAATATGCTGCTGGGTCAGGCTGGCCGCGTGAACGGCAACGGTTTCGGCGTAATGCAGCCATTGCAGCCAGGCCATGCGTTCGGGCGTGCCCGGCGCGCGATACAGATCCCCGCCGGCCCGTGTTTCGCACAGGTATTCGGTAATCGCACCGGTTTCAAACAGCACAGCGCCGTCGATTTCCAGCGCCGGCACACGCCCCAGCGGATGTTTGGCCAGATAGGACTCGCTGCGCAGATCCGGCCCGAAGTCATGCACGACCAGATCGAAATCCAGCCCCAGTTCGTGCAACAGCCACAAGGACCGCATGGAGCGCGCCTGATGGCAATGATGCAGAACCGGCTTCATCGTGTCGCCCCGACCGAGGACAGCACCATATCCAGATAGATCTGTTCCACCATATCCACAGACAGCCGCCCGCCGTCACGATACCATGTGTTCATCCCCGTCAGCATGGCAATAATGGCAAAGGTCGCGACCTTGACATCCGCCACCCGAAAATCGCCGCTGGCCTTTCCGTCTGCCAGAATGTCCTGCAGGATGCCCTCGTATTTCCGGCGCTGCTTTTCGATGCGGGCAAAATTGTCCGGCTCCAGATTTCGCAGTTCCATATAGGAAATGAACACCTTGTCGGCGCGGGGCAGGTGGAAACGGATGTGGAAGCGCACAAAGCTTTCCAGCCGGCGGCTGGGGTCTGTGGTGTCCGGCTTCGGGGTCTGCTCCCAGGCTTGCAGGAGGTCCTCCATATGGCGGTTCAGAAGATCGAAAAGCAGGGTCTGTTTATCGGCGGTATAAAGGTAAAGCGCGCCGGCCTGCACCCCGATTTCGCGGGCGATCTGGCGCATGGAGACCGCCGCATAGCCGTCACGCGAAAACAGCTTCAACGCCGCTGCACGCAACTGGCGCGCGGTTTCTTCACCGTTTGATCCCGATTTTCTGGCCATAACGTCCCCTTTTCAGGAAAAGGTAACTGAACGCACGTTCAAATGTAAAGAGGCGTTACGCCTAGCGTCCGCTCAGCTTGGCATGGACCTCGTCCAGATCAATCTCTTTTTTCGGGGCACCGCGGCCCGGTTCGCGGTCGTATTTGAACAGGTTGAAATCGCGGTTGTAGATCTCGAACATCATGTGGATGGACAGATCGTCGAAGTAATCCTCTACCGGAAAGGCGCGTTTGGGGCCGTGGCCCTCGGATTCATTGAAGCGGGGCATGGAGGCCAGATCGACGGGGTGTTTCTGGTCGATCTCGGCCAGAACATGGCCCATGTCGGTGGCGAAATCCTCGGTCGAGATGATGCGGTTGAAACGCCCGCCGTTGGCAATGAAGGTGGAAATATGCCCCGACATCGCCGACCAGTGGATATCCGGATCCATCGGCTTGCGATAGCGGATGGTGTCGCGCACGAACAACAGGAACCGGCGGAAGCTGGCGATCTGGTCAAAGTCACCCTCTACGTCCACGCCGTATTTGCGCACCAGCATCGGCACCAGATTGCCGCGATAGCGTTTGCCGTTGCGCTGGATACCGGCAATCTTGTCGAAAAACGCCGACAGAACGCGGGTGTAGGGGTTGCGCACCGAGGTGAACGCATAGACATCCTGCGCGCGGGCGTGTTTCTGGATCAGGGGACGGCTGGCTTCCATCCCCCATTTGTGCAGGCCTTTTTTCGCATCATGGATATCCCCGTCGAAATATTCGCCGTGGTCGCCATAATACATGACCTGCCCGATGGTCGAGCAGGCGCATTTCGGCACCACGCGATACATCACGCTTTCGCTTTCTGTCATCCATGTTCCGGGGAAACCCATGAAAAACTCCTTAACTTATAACAGATACCTACCGCTAGTTGCATACCCGCACAAGAGAGATGATTGCAAGTCCGCAGCAAACTGCCTATCTGAACGCCAACACAATAAAGGATCACCGGATGAACGATAGTATGAAAACCGACTGGGACGACACAATCCTGCCGTTTCAACTGGATAAGGCCGATGTGCGCGGGCGGGTTGTGCGGCTGGACGGGGCGTTGCAGGACATTCTGGGGCAGCATAATTACCCCGCCCCCGTGGCCGCGCTGGTGGCCGAGGCGGCGCTGCTGACGGCGATGATGGGGCAGACGATCAAGCTGCGCTGGAAGCTGTCGCTGCAGATCCGTGGCGACGGGCCGATCCGCCTCATTGCCACCGATTATTACGCCCCGACGGTCGAGGGCGAACCGGCCCGCATTCGCGCCTGGGCCAGTTTCGATGCGGAGCGTCTGGCCGAACACGACGGCACCCCGTTCGAGGCATTGGGCAAGGGCATGTTCGCGGTTCTGCTGGATCAGGGCGACGGCACCACCCCCTATTCCGGCATCACGGGACTGGCCGGCGGCTCGCTTGCCAGCTGCGCCGAGGCGTATTTCATGCAGTCCGAGCAGCTGCCAACCCGTTTCGTCGTGGCCACAGGGGAATCGGCGCTGCCTGGCGGGGCGGCCGGCTGGCGTGGCGGGGCGGTGATGCTGCAACATCTGCC
>JALWQC010000167.1 GCA_027080755.1 Paracoccaceae bacterium | reverse complement strand
CTGGTGACCCACGGCCACCGCAATGCGCAGGCCATCGAAGGGGAATCCGACTTGGCCGCCTTTGTGCGTGCCACCGCAAAGCCCGGCGACATGGTGGTGTGTCTGGGGGCCGGCACGATTTCCACACGGGCCAATGCCCTGCCGGGGCAGCTTGACTAGTGCGCTGGCGGCGCTGGTCTGGATGGTGCTGGCCGCCCTCGCCGGCATGACCCCGACCCGCTGGCACCGCCCTGCCGCCTATGGCCTGATGCTGGCCTTTGTGCCGGTTGTCCGCGGTCTGGCGCTGACCTTCGGCCCCTGGGCGGCGTCGGGGTTTTTTGCCGTTGCCCTGTTCCAGTTGCGGCTGTTGTTGCTATCATGGGGGCGCAAACTATACCGATGGATACGAAAATGAGCCTGCTTTCCCGCCTGCCACAGGTCGAAGGGACCTATACCGAAAACCGCGACATGTCGGGCCTTAGCTGGCTGCGCACCGGCGGCCCTGCGGATGTGGTGTTCCAGCCTGCGCATATGGCCGATCTGGCGCATTTCATGAAAAACCTGCCGGCGGATATTCCGGTGCTGCCGGTCGGGGTCTGTTCCAACATGATCATCCGCGACGGCGGGCTGCGCGGTGTGGTAATCCGGCTGGGTCGCGCCTTCAACGGGTTCGAGGTGATGGCAAACGGCAACGTCCGTGTCGGGGCCTTTGCGCTGGATGCGCAGGTGGCGAAAAAGGCGGCGGATGCGGGGCTCGATCTGGCCTTTCTGCGCACGATCCCGGGGGCCATCGGCGGCGCCATCAAGATGAATGCGGGCTGTTACGGCGACTATATGGCGGATGTTTTCGTCTCTGCCACGGCGGTAACGCGCGCTGGCGATATCGTGACGCTTCGGGCCGCGGATCTGGATTTTGTCTATCGTTCCAGTGCCTTGCCCGATGACACCATCATCGTGCAGGCCGTGCTGAAGGCCCCCGCCGCAGAGCCGGCCCAGATCCACGCCAAGATGGAGGAAGCTCTTGCCAGACGCGCGGCCAGCCAGCCGGTGAAGGAACGCTCCTGCGGTTCTACCTTTCGCAATCCGGCGGGGTTTTCATCCACGGGGCGGGCGGATGATGTGATGGACCTGAAGGCCTGGAAGGTGATCGACGATGCGGGCCTGCGCGGGGCGACGCTGGGCGGGGCGCAGATGTCCGAAATGCACCCGAATTTTCTGATCAACACCGGCAATGCCACCTCGGCCGATCTGGAAGGCTTGGGCGAGCTGGTGCGCGAAAAGGTGCGGGAAAATTCCGGTATCACGCTGGAATGGGAAATCATGCGCGTGGGCGACAAGGCCTGAGCCGCCCCCCCGCTGCATTTCTGTCAAATTGGCCGGAAAAAACAGTTCCCAAGGCGCGAAATCCGCGTTATGATGTCGTTTACCGCGTGCAAGTGAAAAATCACACATGCGGATGATCCCGACAAGCCATAAGGCATGGGGCAAGATATTGAGGCGGTTATGTCGAGCAGGACAAGCAACCGCATTGCAGTTTTGAAGGGTGGCCCCTCGGCCGAGCGTGACGTATCGCTGGTTTCGGGGCGCGAATGCGCAGCTGCGTTGCGGGAAGAAGGATTCGAGGTGGTGGAAATCGACGCGGGCGTGGACCTGTCGTCGCGCCTGGTCGAATCCCGTCCCGACGTGGTGTTCAACGCCCTGCACGGCCGCTGGGGCGAGGACGGTTGCGTTCAGGGCCTGCTGGAATGGCTGCAAATTCCCTATACACATTCGGGTGTTCTGGCCTCGGCCCTTGCGATGGACAAGGAACGCTCGAAACAGGTTTATGCCGCGCACGGCCTGCCCGTGGCCGAAAGCGTTCTGGTTTCGCGCACCGAGGCCATGCGCGCCCACCCCCTGCCGCCGCCCTATGTGGTCAAACCGAATAACGAGGGTTCCTCCGTCGGGGTCTATCTGGTGGATGAAAACGCCAATGCCCCCGCACGGCTGGATGACACGATGCCCGAAACGGTCATGGTGGAAAAATTCATCCGCGGGCGCGAGCTGACAACAGCGGTGATGGACGGCAAGGCGCTGGGAGTTACCGATATCGTGACGAGCGGCTGGTATGACTATGATGCGAAATACGTGGAAGGGGGCTCGCGCCATATTCTGCCCGCCGATCTGCCGCCCGAAGTTTTCGCCGCCTGTCTGGATTACGCCGAACGCGCGCACAGGGCGCTGGGGTGCAAGGGGCTTAGCCGCACGGATTTGCGCTGGGACGATACGCGCGGGCTGGACGGGCTGATCCTGCTGGAAACCAACACGCAACCGGGGATGACCCCGACCTCGCTGGCCCCTGAACAGGCTGCCGCGGCCGGGATATCCTTCGGGGATTTGTGCAAATGGCTGGTGGAGGACGCATCATGTGCGCGATGAAATATGCGGATCCGGCCCCCTCTTTGCTGCGCTACCGTTTTGAACGGCTGTGGCTGAAACCCTCGGTCCGGCGCACGGTGCGGCTGTGGCTGCCGCTGGCCGTGGTGGCGGGGGGTATCTGGATGGCGGCGCATAATCCGGCGGTGCAGGGCGCGACGCAACAGGGCTGGAATGCGCTGCGCGATACGGTGGCGGCGCGCCCGGAATTGCAGGTGGATACGCTGGAATTTCCCGATGTGTCGCCCGACCTGCAGGCCCAGATACAGGCGCTGGTGCCGCTGGACCTGCCCAAAAGCGCGATTGATCTGAAGGTGGCCGATATCAAGGCCGCGATCGAGACACTCGACGCGGTCAAACAGGCCGAGGTGCGCATAACCGGCAACGGCACGCTGGAAATCCGCGCGCTGGAACGCCGGCCGGTGCTGGTCTGGCGCGACGGGAGTATGCTGCGTCTGGTCGATGAAACCGGTCACAAGGTGGCCGAGCTGGCGCGCCGCAATGCCCGCCCCGATCTGCCGCTGATTGCCGGCAAGGGGGCCGATGCGGCCGTGGCCGAGGCGATGAAACTGTTTGAAACCGCCGCCCCCATCGCCCCGCGTCTGCGCGGATTTGTGCGCGTCGGGGAACGGCGCTGGGATGTGGTTCTGGATCGCGGCCAGACCATTATGCTGCCGGAAAACGGGGCAATTACCGCCCTGCGGCATGTGCTGGAACTGCACAAGGCCGACGATTTGCTGAACCGCGACATTATTGTGGTCGATATGCGCAACCCGGACCGTCCGGTCCTGCGCCTGACCGAAACCGCTATCGAGGAATTGCGCCGCCTGCGCGCCAAAGTCCGAGGAGAAGACGCATGATGACCCCGAGCCTGTTCGAGATGCAACGCGAAATGCGCCAGCGCCGTGAGGCGGCCGTTAAACGCGGGGTGGTCGGGATTCTGGATATCGGCACCTCCAAGGTGGTCTGTCTGGTGCTGCAATTCGCCCCCAACCTGAACACGGAGCCCAGCGTATCGGGCCATGTCACCATCCCGTCCATGGGGGCTTTCCGTGTGATCGGCGTCGGCACAACCCGGTCGCGCGGGGTGCGTTTCGGCGAGATTTCCGTGATGGACGAAACCGAGCGCGCTATCCGCACCGCCGTGCAGCGCGCCCAGAAAATGGCCGGCACGCGCGTGGACGATGTGATCGTCAGCTTCGCCGGCGGGCGCCCGCGCTCTTACGGGCTTGGCGGCGAGGTGCAGGTGGAAAACGGCGAGGTCTCGGAGCGCGATATCGGTCACGCCATGGCCGCCTGCGATGTCCCCCCTTATGGCGAGGACCGCCAGCCGATCCACGCAATGCCCGTCGCCTATACGCTGGATCACGAGGCCGGCCTGAGCGACCCGCGCGGCATGGTCGGCAGCCGTCTGGCCGTGGATATGCACATGCTGACGGTGAACGATACGGTGGTGCAAAACCTGCTGCATTGCGTCGGCCGCTGCGATCTGGAGGTCGCCGGACTGGCGGTTTCTTCCTTTGCCAGCGGGATCTCGACTCTGGTGGAAAACGAACAGGAACTGGGCGCGGCCTGCATCGACATGGGGGCAGGGGCCACCGGCATTTCGATATTCATCAAGAAACAGCTGATCTATGCCGATGCGGTGCGTCTTGGCGGGGATCATATCACCAATGACATCCGCCAGGGGCTGCAAGTCCCCCAGGATGTGGCCGAGCGGATCAAGACCCTGCACGGCGGCTTGCTGGCCACGGGGGCCGATGACCGCGAGATGATAGAGGTCCCGAACCCGATGGCCCAATGGGACAACGACCGCCGGCATGTGTCGCGCTCGGATCTGATCGGGGTGATGCGCCCGCGGGTCGAGGAAATTCTGGAAGAGGTCCGCGATCGTCTGGATGCCGCCGGTTTCGAGGAACTGCCGCACCAGCAGATCGTGCTGACCGGCGGTTCCAGCCAGATTCCGGGGCTGGACGATGTCGCCGCGCGTATTCTGGGGCGCCGTGTCCGTATCGGCCCGCCGTTGCGGGTGCGGGGGCTGCCGCAGATGGCCTCGGGGCCGGGATTTGCCGCAGCGGTGGGGCTTGCGCTTCATGCCAGTTTCCCGCAGGACGAATGCTGGGATTTCGAGATGCCGGCCGACCGGATCGGCACCCGGAAGATGCGCCGCGCCTTCCGGTGGTTCCGCAATAACTGGTGATTGGGCGAAAATGCGCTCACAACACCAGAATTTGTGGTATCCACAGGATATTGTGGTAAAAAAGTGCATTAATAGGTGACGAATCCCGTTTCTTGGGATAGTTTGAGGAATCAGCAGCGATAATTTCGAAAGCCCCGCACCAAGGGGCCCAAAAACAGGCGGATAGTGACATGGCTTTGAATCTGAGCATGCCGGAACAACCGGATCTGCGCCCCCGTATCACCGTTTTCGGTGTAGGCGGCGCTGGCGGCAATGCGGTTAACAATATGATCGCAAAACAGCTGGAGGGCGCCGACTTTGTCGTTGCCAATACAGATGCACAGGCGCTTCAATCCGCGCAAGCCCCCAACAAGCTGCAGCTTGGCGCCCGGGTCACGCAGGGCCTCGGGGCCGGTGCGCGCCCGGAAATCGGCGCCGCCGCCGCCGAGGAAAACATAGAACAGATCGTGGATATGCTGGCCGGCTCGCATATGTGCTTTATCACCGCCGGCATGGGGGGCGGCACCGGAACGGGCGCGGCTCCGATCATCGCCGCCGCGGCGCGGGAGCTTGGCGTTCTGACCGTCGGTGTCGTCACCAAACCCTTCCAGTTTGAAGGCGCGCGTCGTATGCGTCAGGCCGAAGAGGGCGTCGAAGCCCTGCAGAAGGTCGTCGATACGCTGATCATCATTCCCAACCAGAACCTGTTCCGTCTGGCTAATGAAAACACCACCTTTACCGAGGCGTTCTCGATGGCGGACGACGTGCTGTATCAGGGCGTCAAAGGTGTGACCGATCTGATGGTGCGCCCCGGGATTATCAATCTGGACTTTGCCGACGTGCGCTCCGTGATGGACGAAATGGGCAAGGCGATGATGGGCACGGGCGAGGCCTCGGGCGAGAACCGCGCCATTCAGGCCGCCGAAAAGGCCATTGCCAACCCGCTGCTTGACGAAATTTCCCTGCAAGGGGCGCGGGGCGTTCTGATCAACATTACCGGCAGCAACGACCTGACCCTGTTTGAACTGGACGAAGCCGCCAACCGCATCCGCGAGGAAGTGGATCCCAACGCCAACATCATCGTCGGCTCCACCCTCGATCCGGAAATGGACGGGGTGATGCGCGTGTCTGTCGTCGCCACCGGCATCGATGTGGCCGAAGGGGCCATGCCCGCCAGCACGCCGCGCCGTCTGGAAGACCCCGTCGCCCGTCCCGAGCCGGCCGTTGCGCCGGAACCGGTTGTGGAAACCCCGCAGGTTGCCGCCGCCGCACCGGCCCCGACACCGACGCCCGAACCGGCCCCGGCCCCGCAGGCCGAACCGGTGGCAGAGGACCTCGGCGGGCTTTTCCGGGAAGAGCCGGCGGTGGAAACCCCGCCCGCACAGCCGCAAACTGCCGCAGCCGATACCGCCGGCGGCCCCTCGCAGGATGCGCTGCAACGTCTGCGCGCCGCTGTGAACAAGGTTCCCAAGGTCGAGGAAACTCCGGCAGAGCAGCCCGAACAGCCCGCGGCCCACAACCCGTTTGCCATCAACAAGCTGATCAACCGGATGACCGGCCATGTCGCTGGCAATAATCCGCCGAACACGCGCCGCACCCCGCCCGTGCAGGAAGAGCCGGCGCAAACCTACGAGGATATTCAGGAAGACGAACAGGAACGCGTTGAAATTCCAGCGTTTTTGCGGCGTCAGGCCAACTAGCCCCCCTGAAGAACCGGATATTGAAGGGCGCCCGCACCGGCGCCCTTTTTCCGGTTTTAGGCACCTGTTACAACCTTGTTTCAAATCGAAATATTGCGTGAATTGTCCAGATTCCCCCGATGCGTTAGGGATGTCTTAACACAATTAGAGGTATTCCTTTGCAAACGACGATTGACTCCGACTTTTCCCTGATTGGCACAGGGTTGCACTCCGGCCGCCCCGTGCGGCTGACCGTTCGTCCCGCCCCCGCAGGGCAGGGGATTGTTTTCGTGCGTCGGGATGTTACGGACCGCGACAACCGGATTCCCGCGCGCTACGACATGGTTAACGACACCACGCTTTGCACCCGCATCGCCAATCCGGCCGGGGTGGAGGTATCCACCGTCGAACACCTGATGGCCGCATTTGCCGGCACGGGGGTGCATAACGCGGTGGTGGAACTCGACGGGCCGGAAGTGCCGATCATGGACGGCAGCTCGCGCCGCTTCGTGCAGGAAATCCTGAAAGCGGGGGTAAGGCCGCTGGATGCTCCGGTTATGGTTTTGCGGATCCTCGAACCGGTCCGGGTGGAAAAAGGGCCGGCAATGGCGGAGCTTCTGCCGGCGGAGGATTTCGAAATCGGGTTTTGCATCCATTTCGACGAAGCGGCCATCGGCCGGCAGGAACAGCATCTGAACATGCGCAACGGCAGCTTTGCCCGCGAGTTGAGCGATTGCCGCACCTTCTGCCGCCAGTCCGACGTGGATGCCATGCGTGCGCGCGGGCTGGCGCTTGGCGGCACGCTGGAAAATGCGGTGGTGGTCGAGGGCGACAAAATCCTGAACCCCGAAGGGCTGCGCCATGCGGATGAATGTGTGCGCCACAAAATGCTGGATGCCCTT
>JALWQC010000166.1:1073-7154 GCA_027080755.1 Paracoccaceae bacterium | reverse complement strand
GCGATATCCAGCGCCTCTGTCGTGATGTCCACGGCGCGGTCGCTCAGGCGCAGGCGCACGTCGATATCGGGGTATTTTTCGTGGAACAGCGGCACCAGCGGCGCCACCAGCCGCCGCCCGATCCCCAGCGGCGCCGTGACATGGATGGAGCCTTTGGGCGTGCGCGATACCTCGGCGACCTCGGCCTCGGCCTCGTTGACCGCATCGAGGATTTTCAACGCCCCGCGATAGAAAATGCGCCCGTGTTCCGTGGTGGTCAGCTTGCGCGTGGTGCGGTTGAACAGGCGCACCCCGAGGTGTTTTTCCAGCTCTTTTATCCGGTTGCTGGCCACCGCGGGCGAGGCCCGCAAATCCCGCCCCGCTGCCGAAAGCGAGCCCAGCTCCACTACACGCACGAACATTCTGACGTTGTTTAGATATGACATGGCCCCTCCAATACCCTGAATGCCCCTGTAACATTTTATAAAAATATTTGAAAGTGCCTGAAGCGGTTTTGGCTACACGCGGCGGGGGAAATCTGGCAGTCTGGCGGGAAACTTCAGGAGATATCCATGTTCGACTACCCGATTCTTATGGAATGGCTGACCCTTGGCACGCGCTGGGTGCATATTATCACGGCGATTGCCTGGATCGGCTCGTCCTTCTATTTCATCGCGCTCGATCTGGGGCTGCGCCGCCGCGAGGGGCTGCCAAAAGGCGCTTACGGCGAGGAATGGCAGGTCCACGGTGGCGGTTTCTACCACATCCAGAAATATCTGGTCGCCCCCGAGGCCATGCCCGAGCATCTGACCTGGTTCAAATGGGAAAGCTATGCCACCTGGCTGTCGGGCTTTACCCTGCTGACGCTGATCTATTACGCACGCGCCGATCTGTTCATGATCGATACGGATGTGATGGAATTGCCGGTCTGGGGGGCGATTGCGATTTCGCTGCTGGTGATTATCGGCGGCTGGTTTGCCTATGACGCGCTGTGCAAGTCGAAATTCGGGCAGGACAACACCCGCCTGATGATCCTGCTTTATGTCATCCTTGTGGCGCTGGCCTGGGGGCTGACGCAGGTGTTTTCGGGGCGCGCGGCCTTCCTGCATCTGGGCGCACTGACCGCCACGATCATGAGCGCAAACGTCTTTATCACCATCATCCCGAACCAGAAAATCGTGGTTGCGGACCTGATCGCGGGGCGCAAGCCGGATCCGAAATACGGCAAGATTGCCAAGCAGCGCTCCACCCACAACAACTATCTGACGCTGCCGGTGATTTTCCTGATGCTGTCGAACCACTACCCGCTGGCCTTTGCCACCCACTACAACTGGGTCATTGCTTCGCTGGTGTTCCTGATGGGGGTGACGATCCGGCATTATTTCAACTCGCGCCACGCCCGCAAGGGGAATCCGGTCTGGACGTGGGGGGCGACCACGGTGCTGTTCCTGCTGATCATGTGGCTGTCCACCCTGCCGGCGCCGCTGACGGGCGAGGTGAAGGAAAGCGCCCTGACCCCGGACGAGCAGCGGCTTGTGGCCTCGGCCGATTTCGAGGCGGTGCGCGACACGGTTCTGGGGCGCTGTTCCATGTGCCACGCGGCCGAGCCGTTTTTTGACGACCGTATCACCCGTCCGCCCAAAAACGTGATACTGGAAACGGACGCCCAGATCGCCCGCCATGCGGTGCAGATATACCTGCAGGCGGGGCGCGCACGGGCCATGCCGCCGGGCAATGTCACCTATATGGAAAACAGCGAGCGCGCCCTGATTACGCGCTGGTATGAAACCGCACGGGAAGGCTGACCATGAAAATTCTGCGCGGACGGGTGTTCGATTTTCTTGATGAGCCGCAAACCCCCGGGGACGGCAGCTATCGCTATATAGAGGACGGGGCGATCCTGCTGGACCAGGGGCGCATCGTGGCGGTGGGGGATTTCGCCGCGCTGGACAACGGGGCCGAGGTCATCGACCATCGCCCGCATCTGCTGATGCCGGGCTTTATCGACACCCACAACCATTTCCCCCAGATGCAGGTGATCGGCTCTTACGGGGCGCAGCTGCTGGACTGGCTGAACACCTATACCTTTCCGGCGGAAATGAAATTCGTCGATCCCGAGCACGCCGCGCGCATTGCCACGGCCTATTTCGACGAAATGCTGCGCAACGGCACCACGACTCCGGTGGCTTATTGCAGCGTGCATAAAACCAGCGCCGAGGCCTACTTCACCGCCGCCGCCGCCCGCAACATCCGCGCCATCGGTGGCAAGGTCCTGATGGATCGCAACGCCCCCGAAGGGCTGCTGGATACGCCGGAAACGGGCTATGACGACAGCAAGGCGCTGATCGAAAAATGGCACGGGACGGGCAGGGCGCTTTATGCGGTGACGCCGCGCTTTGCCATCACCTCCACCCCCGCACAGCTGGAGGTGGCCGGCGCCCTGATGGCGGAAAACCCGGACTGTTACATGCAGACGCATCTGTCGGAAAACACCGACGAAATCGCCTATACGCTGGAGCTGTATCCGGATTTTCGCGACTATCTGGGCATTTACGACCACTACGGCCTGCTCGGCCCGCGCGCCTTGATGGGCCATTCTATCCACCTGTCGGAGCGCGAGGTCGCCCTGATGCGGGAAACGCGGTCGGTGGCGGTGTTCTGCCCGACCTCGAACCTGTTTATCGGCTCGGGGCTGTTTGACGAACGGCGGATGCAGGAAAACGGGGTGCGCATGGCGCTGGCCACGGATATCGGCGGCGGCACCAGCTATTCCATGCTGCGCACGCTGGACGAGGCCTACAAGGTCTGCCAGCTGCAAAACCGTAACCTGCCGCCCCTGCGCGCCTTCTACATGCTGACACTGGGCAACGCCCGCGCGCTGGGGCTGGAGGCCGAGATCGGCACACTGGCCGCCGGCTCCGAGGCCGATATCGTCGTGCTGGACGCCCGCGCAACACCGGCAATGGCGCTGCGCATGGAAACGGTGGAAACCCTGCCCGAGGAACTCTTCGTGCTGCAAACCCTCGGCGACGACCGCAGCGTGGTGCAAACCTATGTCGCGGGCAGGGCGATGTTGTAAGCTGCGGGGTTATTGCGTCACCCGCGCCAGAAACCGGTCAATCGCGGCCGTCAGATCGGGGATGGTGCCGATGCCCTTGTTCATCTGGCTGTGGCTATAGGCCCCGCCGTCAAAGGTTTCGGCCATGCCACCGGCGGCGCGCAGGCGGCTGGCGAAGTTTTTGGATATCTCGCGCCGGTTGCGCCCGTTTCCGGCCCCCGAATACAGCACCAGAAACGGCGGTTTCGGGCCGGTGATATAGGTCAGCGGGGACAGGCGTTGCCAGCGCCCGGGATTCTGGCCAAAGGGCGCGACATAGGCCCCCGCCAGCCGCCCGCCCGCCATGGTCGCGGTGCGGGGGCTGCCACAGGCGCGGGCGTCGTTGCTGATCACCCCGCGAAGCGCGCCGCTTTCGATCAGTCCGGCGGCCTGTTCCAGGGGGGCAACGCCGGTCATGGTAACCAGATGCGCACCGGCGGAATGCCCCAGCAACACGATATTGGCCGGATCGCCGCCGTACTCGCCAATATGCGCCGTCACCCACCCCAGGGCGGCGTCGATGTCCTCCAGCTGGGTTTCAACGGTCACATCCGGCACCAGACGATAGTTCAGCGAGACAAACACATAGCCCCCTTGCGCGAAATGCCTCGGCTTGGCCAGCACATGCGCCTTGTCGCCGGTCTGCCAGCCGCCGCCGTGGACATAGACAACCACCGGCGCATTTTTGGCCCCCTTGAAACTGTAGACATCCAGCGTTGGCGACGTTTGCCCCAACTCGGGGCGGTAGGGCGCGGTTGCGGCCTTTGGCGTTCGGGCCTTGGCGGCGAGGGGCAGGGCCAGCATCAGCAGGGCCACAGACAGCAAAAGCGGCTTGGTCAGAAAATCGGGCATCGGTATCCTCCTTGTTGACAGAACTGGGGGTGTTACGCACGGGGCGGGGTTTTCCGTCGGAATTTGTTGCGAATGGCTTGCATTTGCTGGAGGAGGGGTATACCTGATTAAAACACTCTGAATACGGACGAGGCCCGAAATGCTGCCCTATATCCTGCTGTTGCATGTCCTTGCGGCGACCATCTGGACCGGCGGGCATCTGATATTGTCCAGCCTGATCCTGCCCAAGGCGCTAAAGGCGCGGGATCCGGAAATCCTGCTGGAATTCGAGGGCGGGTTTGAAAAAATCGGCATGCCGGCGCTGCTGGTGCAGGTCCTTAGCGGGCTGTGGCTGGCCTACCAGATGCAACCGGACATCGGCGCCTGGATCCGGTTCGACACCTTCACCGACACCTCCATTTTCCTGAAACTGGCCACGTTGGCCCTGACAGCGGCTTTTGCCGTCAGCGCACGGTTTTTCGTGGTGCCGAAGCTTTCCCCCGAAACCCTGCCGAAATTCGCATGGCACATCGTGCCGGTCACCATGCTGTCCGTGGTGTTCGTCATCCTCGGCGTCGGACTGAACGCGGGCGGGTATTAGGGTCAGGACCCTAGGTCCGCGCCGACTCCCGCCTTCCGGCCAGCCCCCAGAAAACCAGCGGGGTGAGGGTCTCAAAAAACGTCATTGTAACCGGCGTCAGCGGATGAAAGCCATTCAGCGGCCCGGCAAACAGGATCATCCGGGGCAGGCGGCTCACCTCGAAAACGAAACCAAAGGCAGGGATCGTCAGCATGGCCAGCACCGCCGCCCAGCGTTGCCGCCGGCTGAGGCATGTCACTACCCGCCCCGCCCCGAGGGAAACGATTGCCCAGACCACCAGCGTGATAATTGTATAGGGAACATAGATGATGACCCAGCTGCCAATGCCGAAAATCCGGCGGATCACCACCCATATGTCGCCAATCCCCGAAACGGTGCCATACATGCCGTCATGGGCAAAAATTCCGGCATAATTGTGATCGCTCAGCCAGATGGCAAGGCTGGCGATAATGTCCCCCCCGAGCACATCACTTGTCAGGATGGTCAGGACAAGGACGCCCAGCGGGTTGCAGAAGAGAAAACGTTTTATTCTGCCTCCTGTTCTGCGGTATGCAGCATATTCCATTCTAACGTCGCTACATCGAATTCAGCGCGAAATATTATGTCACTCCGGAGAGGAATCTTCACGCCAACTCCATATCCTTCCAAAATAATTCTCGTTCCCATTTCCCATACCTTCTGTCTGACGTGCGTATTCTATTCTAACGGCTTGATCGATCGAGCCACTTGCATAGTCGCGCCCGAACGACCTTGAAAAATTTCAAAAAATACCGATCGGAAAGGATGACGGCGCACATAAAAAAACAAAAACCTGTATTGATCTGCTCTCGCGAAACCCTGGCGCTTTCCATGCCCCGCCGAGGGCCACTGCAACGAAGAACAGCTTTATTGCATAATCCCACATCACTTTCTTGTTCTTCATTGGGACCCTCCATCCAATAGTGTCGCCGAAACTTTGAACTCCCAACACAGGCAGTTCTTTGTACGCGGATAAGAGGTTTTTTCTCCTCTCTGTAACATCACGCCGCTGGCCTCCCCATGCGCAGCCTCGCGTTCTGATTGCACGCTGCCCAGTTCCCGCTCTCCTGAAACCCGTCCCAGTCAAAACTCATCTGCGCCGAGGCATTCACCTCCACCCCGTCACCGTCCAGGTCGAGGATGATCGGCCCCACGCCATAGCCGTTCGGGTCGGTCCAACCGTCATCGGTCCAATAGCCGTCATTTGTTGTGTCGCCATCCCCGAAATTGTCGCCATGTGTCGCCCCGGTATCGTCATACCAATCGTCAGGCGTGTATCCGTCCAGACCGTATTCGTCATTACCGGTGCCATAGGTGCCGCCTCCGTCACCTTCCGAGCCGCCAGAAGACCCACCACCTTCCGACCCGCTGCCACCGCCCGGTCCGCCAGGATCATGGTGCGTCCAGCCGGTGGAAACGGCGGTTTCGAGGGCGTTGGAGGCGTTCAGTCCTAGACCCAATTGAGCCAAACCATGCCCAAAAGTTTCCGGAACATAAATTACCTCTCCCGGCAAACGAACGCCCAGACCATGAATGAGGGCCGCTAGCCCCCATT
>JALWQC010000166.1:0-1063 GCA_027080755.1 Paracoccaceae bacterium | reverse complement strand
ATATAGGTCACTGCCCCGCCAGGCAATCCAATACCGCCACCCGGCAGCCCCAGAGTATCTCCCCAAAAGCCATACACTCCTGGCGAATTAAATACGACCGCTTTCGCGCCGGGATGCGCAATCACTTCAATCTGGGAATCCAGGCCGCCCAAAGAATGACCCGTATAGACGATGTTCGGATCGGCAATTCCCTGCGCTCTAAGCTTTTCAAGGACAGATATTGTTAGTCTATCGGCAGCCAGAACCTGTGCGGTAGCTCCAGAAACCATTACGCCGTAATCTTGCAGGATATCGAGGGGATTCGCGGTGTTTGTTCCTCCACTACCAATTGCCAGAGTGTTTATTTCAGCATTGTAAAATGCAGCGCCGTTATAGCCGGATATTACGTCTGAACTCTGATCAATAAGGGAATAGCCATCAGGTACGATATATGGCCCATGTGGGTGCCCATTGCTATATGCCAAACCAGCAATATTCCAGAGATCTCCGATGTTGAAACTCTCCTGACTTCCTATAACTTGCCTCTCGCTCGTCAATTTTCATGCTTATTCGAATTCACCACTTCCCCGGAGGCATCCAGATAAGCAATGCCAAAACCAAAGAACATGCTTCTGTCACTGTAATCCCAAGGCAGTAACGTCAGATACCCGGCCGGTTTTACGCCGTAAAAGACAAACCTCTCTTTTCGCGGATCATCTTCGGCAATCAACAGCCGATGGATACACAATTGGTAAGAATAGATCAGTGCCACGCGCCGTTTCTCGCAATATTCCCAGCGGATGCCCTCAAGCCCGTTGGGGCGAGATTTCGCCTTCTCGAGAAAGGCCATATGTTCCTGGTGGCGCTGCTGCACCTCTCTGTCCAACCAGAAATACAGAAAGCTCTGCTCGGCGACGATAAGAAGGCCGATGACGATAATAACAGTCCGCGTCACCCGCCGTATGCGGCGGGCAGATGCCTGCGGGCTGAACAGACGAAACCACAGCCGAACCGCGAAGACGATCACCGCGATCGCTATCAGCAGCCTTATTCCCAGAATGATCGACATCGCGCGGTGTTTTCC
>JALWQC010000165.1 GCA_027080755.1 Paracoccaceae bacterium | reverse complement strand
TTGGCGCGCTGGTGCGGGCCGTTACCAATATTGTCGCCGGCGGCTCGGATCCGCTGACGCTGGCGCAGGCCTCGGCGGTTCTGGATGTGGCGCGCGCCCGCAATCAGGCGTTTGTCGGCGCAACGGATGCCAAACAGGCGCAGGTTGCCGCCGAGATCGCCGCGCAAATCGCCCTGCTGACGCCCGTGTTAACCAATCCGCCGGCCGAGGGGCTGGACACCAGCCTGTTCTATGGCGCCGCCGCGCGGGTGGAAATTTCCGCCCAGAAGGTGCGCTAGATGGAACTGGTCATTGGCGAGGTTCTGGACCGTTTCACGCTGGACGCGATCCGCGAAACCGCGAAAGGAGTGGCGTTTGCGGATGGCAAGGCCTCGGCCGGGAAATACGCCAAGGGGGTGAAAAACAACGCTCAGGCCGCCCCTTCCGACGACCGCCAAGCCATTCTGGACACGGTGGAAAAGGCCCTGCTGGCCAGCCCCGTTTTCCAAAGCGCCGCCCGCCCGCACCATTTTGTCAGCCTGATTCTGTCGCGCTATCGCGACGGGCAGACCTATGGCACGCATGTGGATGATGCCCTGATGGCCGGCGGGCGCACCGATCTGTCGTTTACCCTGTTTTTGAACGAACCGGACAGCTATGACGGCGGCGAACTGGTGGTAGAGGACCGTCTGGAGGACCGCGCCGTAAAGCTGCAGGCCGGGGATATGATCCTCTATCCCTCCAGCAGCCTGCACCATGTGGCGCCGGTCACACGCGGTGAACGGCTGGCGGTTGTCGGCTGGGTCACCAGCTGGATCAACGACCCGCGCCAGCGCGAGATCCTGTTCGATCTGGACCAGTGCATCGCCGAGGCTTGGGAAAAGGACGGCAAGACCGCCCATTTCGACCGCCTGACCAAAAGTCGCAGCAACCTGTTGCGGATGTGGGCCAAGGCATAGCGCGATATGCGGGGCCGCCCCATAATGTTGCGGATGCACAAACCCCCTACCCAAACCCTTGATCGCTGCCTATAGTGATTCGCAAATCAGGGCAGTCAATAAAAGAGGTTTGATATGCGGTGTCCCTTTTGCGGAAATATCGATACCCAGGTAAAGGATTCCAGACCGGCCGAGGACCACTCGGCCATTCGCCGCCGGCGCGCCTGTCCGGCCTGTGCCGGCCGTTTCACCACCTATGAACGGGTGCAGCTGCGCGATCTGGTCGTGGTCAAACGCAATGGCCGGCGCGAGGATTTCGACCGCGACAAGCTGGATCGCTCCATCCGTATTTCCATGCAGAAACGCCCTGTAGAGCCGGAACGCATCGACCAGATGATTTCCGGCATCGTGCGGCGTCTGGAAAGCATGGGAGAAACCGATATTCCCACCGATACCATCGGGCAGATCGTCATGGAAACACTGGCGCGGATCGACACCGTGGCCTATGTGCGCTTCGCCTCGGTTTACAAAAACTTCCAGGCGGCGGATGATTTCGAGGAATTCGTGCAGGAACTGCGCCCCTCGCAAGAAGACTGACATGGACAAGGCAACAGACGAACGTTGGATGCGCGTGGCCCTTAATCTGGCAGGGCGCGGGCTGGGACATGTCTGGCCAAATCCGGCCGTTGGTTGCGTGTTGGTGCGGGACGGGCGGCTGGTCGGGCAGGGCTGGACCCGTCGCGGCGGGCGCCCCCATGCCGAGGTGGTCGCCCTGCAACAGGCCGGCGCACAGGCGGCAGGGGCCACGGCCTATGTCACG
>JALWQC010000164.1 GCA_027080755.1 Paracoccaceae bacterium | reverse complement strand
CGCAGAAAAACATCATCGCCAACCCCAACTGTTCCACCGCGCAGATGGTTGTCGCCCTGAAGCCGCTGCACGACCGCGCAAAGATCAAGCGCGTGGTGGTGTCCACCTATCAATCCGTGTCCGGCGGCGGCAAGGAAGCGATGGAGGAACTGTGGCTGCAGACCAAGGGCATGTATGTCCCGGGGCAGGAGGTAGAGCCGAAAGTCTTTACCAAGCAGATCGCCTTCAACGTCATCCCGCATATCGACGTGTTCATGGACAGCGGCGAGACCAAGGAAGAATGGAAAATGGTGGCCGAGACGAAAAAGATCGTCGATCCGGCAATCAAGGTCACGGCAACCTGCGTGCGCGTGCCGGTTTTCGTCGGCCACTCCGAAGCGATCAACATCGAATTCGAGGATTTCCTGGACGAGGACGAGGCCCGCGACATCCTGCGCGAGGCCCCCGGCATCATGGTCATCGATAAACGCGAGGACGGCGGCTATATCACCCCCGTGGAATGTGTGGGCGATTATGCCACCTATATCAGCCGCATCCGGCAGGACCCGACAATCGAGAACGGCCTGAACCTGTGGTGCGTGTCCGACAACCTGCGCAAGGGCGCGGCGCTGAATGCGGTGCAGATCGCGGAATTGCTGGGCCGGCGGGTTTTGAAAAAGGGCTGAGTCCTGCCCCAGCACTATCCCGAAAGGCCGGTCCGTTGACCGGCCTTTTGTCGTATCAGCACGCTTTCGCCGGTCTACGCCCTACGGCTTGATCCGGGGCGGGCTTCGGGCCAAGGTAGGCCATATTTTTACAGGAGAATTCTCATGCGTGGTTTATGGCTGACATCCTCGTTTCTTATTCTGGCAACCGCGGCGGCGGCTGACACCTTTGCCCTGCAAAGCAGTGTCAGCGCGGTGACGGTTTACCCCGACGGCGCCACGGTTATGCGCCGTATCACCCTGCCGGAGCTGCCGGCGGGGAACCATACCCTGCTGGTCACCGACGTGCCGCAGGGGATGCGTGCCGAAAGTCTGCGGATTTTCGGCGGGGAGGGGCTGGTGATTACCTCGACCGGTTTTCGCGATTCCCGTCTGCCGCCGGATGACCGCGAGATTGCCGCCCGCAAGGCGATAGAGGAAAAAATCGCCGCCAAGCGCGACGAAATCCAGGCGAAATACGATGAAAAGGCCAGCGCGGAACTGGTGGCGGATGCGGCCAAGGCGCGGATTGCCTTTTTGCAGGCCATGTCGGGCAAGCAGGCCGCCAATGCCGCCAAGGCGATGGACAGCGGCGCGGTTTCCGTGGAATCCCTGCGGGCGATGCTGGGGCTGGTCGGGGATGAAACGCTGAAGGCGTTGCAGGATGCCCATGCCGCGCGGCAGGAAATGAAGGCCATCGACAAGGAAATCGAGGGGCTGCAACAGGAATTGCAGGACTTGCAACAGGAACTGGACGCGGTTTCCCTGCCCCCCGCCGATCGCGTGATTGTCCGGCTGGACGTCAGCGCGGCGGCGGCCACGGGGGGCGAAATCGGCATCAGCTATCAGGTGGACGCGGCCGGATGGATGCCGGTGTACGACCTGCATCTGGATACGGACAGCGCCAAAATCACCATGGACCGCAAGGCGATGATCGGGCAGGGCACCGGCGAGCCCTGGAACGACGTGGCTGTCACCCTGTCCACCGCGCGCCCGCAAATGCGCCTGTCCCCCGGAGAGCTGTGGGCGCAGCAGGCGCGGCTGTATGATCCGGCGGTTACATTGAAAACCATGTCGCGCGAGGCCGTTTCCGCCGCCCCCCCCGCGCCGGTCATGGCCGAGGAAGCGGTCGCCGCCGATATGGCCATGGCCTCGGTCGATATGCAGGGGCTTTCGGCCACCTATATTCTGCCCGCGCCGGTGACGCTGGACGGGGATTATACGCAAGGGATGTTCGCCATAGACCAGCAGATCCTGCCGGTAGAGATGACCGCGCGCGCCATTCCGCTGCTGGAAGAAAACGTCTATCTGGTGGCCAGCCTGAAGAATGACTCCGGCACGCCTTTCCTGCCCGGCAAGGCGGGTTTCTATCGGGACGGGACGTTTATCGGCTCGGGCGGGTTTGAAATGGTTGCCTCGGGCGAGGGGCGCGATCTGGCCTTCGGGGCGATTGACGGGCTGACGACCAAGCGGATCACCCTGCGGCGCGAAAGCGGGGAATCGGGGGTCCTGACCACCAGAAACGACAAGGTCGAGGAATACAAACTGCGGGTGGAAAACGCGACCTCGCGCGCGTGGAACGTGGTGCTGCTGGACCGCGCGCCCTATTCCGAGGAAGAAGATCTGAAGATCACCACCATCGCCCGCCCGAAGCCGGACGAGGTGAACGTGGACGGCAAGCGCGGCGTTCTGGCGTGGCATTTCCCGCTGGCGGCCGGGGCGGACAAAACCGTGGAGTTCACGATCAAATTCGCGTGGCCCAGGGATAAGGAACTGGAATATTAAACCGGTTTGAAACTGTCGGTTTCGGGGTCGTAATATTCCAGATCCCCGTCGCGGATATCATTCCATAAACCGTGGAGGGCGAGCGTATCGTTTTCCACGGCTTCCTGCACAAAGGGGAAGGTCATCAGGTTTTCCAGCCCGACCTTCACCGCCTCTTTTTCCAGCAACTCCTGCCGTTCGTGGTGATCCCCTTCAACGCCGGCAATGCGTTCATAGGCCGGTTTCAGGATGTCCATCCAGCGGCCGATAAAGCTGGAACTTTTTTCCAGATCGGGGGCGTTGCCGTCGCACAGGTCCAGACAGCCGCCAACCCCGCCGCAATCGGAATGCCCGACGATCAGCAGGTTGGAAACCTTCAGGTATTTCACCGCGTATTCGATGGCCGCCGAGGTCCCGTGCGGCTCTGCGTCCGGATGGTGCGGGGGAACCAGATTGGCGATGTTGCGGTGGATGAAGAACTCGCCCGTTTCCGCGCCGAAAATGGCGGTCACATGCACGCGGCTGTCACAACAGGAAATGATCATGGCGCGGGGGCGCTGGCCTTCCTCGGCCAGACGGGCATACCAGGCCTTGTTTTCCTGAAACTGGGTGGCTTTCCATCCCGCATAGCGCTTGGACAGGTAACCGGGCAGGGGCTTGGCGTGTTCCATCGTCATCTCCTTTGGCCTTGGTTTCCCCTGTTTTTGCCGATCAGTCAACCGTGGTAACACTTTATTAATAATTGGGTTCTAGTTTCGTTCCCGCGAGAGGGAGGGGATCAAAACCAATGGGACAAATTTACCGGCTGCACAGGTCACAACCTGTGAGCGATGCTGTGGATTACACTGTAATCCGCACGCTGAAGGGGGCTGTCGGCCACAAACGTTACACCGAAATCGCGGAAGAGGCGACCTTCGCCCTGGCCGAGCGGCTGGGCCGTCTGGAAAGGGCGCACCGGCAAAAGGATTTCGCCATGTGCTACCGGCACGCGCTGAACATCTGCGGTATTGCCAGCCAGATCGGCCTGCGCGGGGTGGCGGATGTGGCGGCGGATGTGATGACCTGCGCGAAAAACGGGGACGTGGCCATAACGGCCGTGATCCACCGTCTGAACCTGCTGGCCGAGGCCTCGCTTTTCGCGGTTTTCAGGGAGGAATCGTAATAGGCTTGCAGAAAATGACAGGGGGTAGGGCATAGACCCGCAAACCACAAGCCACCAGCGCGATTCTCGCGCCCTACGGGTTCGGCGGATTTTCGCCCCGAGTGCGTTGCAATGCCTTGAAATAGAACCACTATTCCTGCAGGCGCAAGGCCTGCTCGGGGGCAAAAATCTACCAAACTGGTGGCTTGTGGTTTATAGGTCTACACCCTAGGCTGGTGAAAATTTCACACACCGGAGGGTACCCATGGCACCGCATTTTGCAGCCCCGACAGAATCCGCAATTCCTGTCTATATCGTTGAAAAGGGGGCGGAGGCCCCCGGGGTTTTAAGCGATACGCAACGGGACTGGCTGGCCGCAACCGGATTTACCGGCGCCCTTGGCGATGTTGCCCTGCTGCCGGATGGCGGCGCGGTCGGTGCGGTTCTGGTCGGCTGGGGCGATGCGGCGGCGCGCAAACGCGGGCGATTCCATCTGGCGCGGGCGGTGCCCAAGCTGCCCGAGGGGGTGTATCGCATTGCCTCGCCGCTGGACGATCCCGCGACCGAGGCGCTGGGCTGGCTGCTGGAAAACTACCGTTTTGACCGCTACCACCCCCAACCCCCCGTCAAGGCGCATCTGGTCGCCCCCGACGGTGTGGACATCCCCCGGTTGGAGGCCATGGCCGCCGGGGACAAACTGGCGCGCGATCTGATCAACACCCCGACCTCGGACATGGGGCCGGAGGCGCTGGAAGCCGCGTTTCGTGCCCTCGCCGCAGACCACGGGGCCGAGGTGAGCGCCATTCGCGGGGATGACCTGCTGGCGCAAAACCTGCCGATGGTGCATGCGGTCGGCCGGGCCTCGGATCAGGCGCCGCGCTTGCTGGATATGCGCTGGGGGGATGCGGAAAATCCGGCCGTGACGCTGGTGGGCAAGGGGGTCTGTTTTGATACCGGCGGGCTGAATATCAAGCCCGGCGCCTCTATGGGGTTGATGAAAAAGGACATGGGCGGGGCGGCAAATGTCATGGGGCTGGCGCATATGATTATGGCGCTGAAGCTGCCGGTGCGCCTGCGGGTGATCGTTCCGGCGGTGGAAAACTCCATCTCCGCGGGGGCCTTCCGGCCGCAGGATATCCTGACCAGCCGCAAGGGGCTGACCGTGGAAATTAACAATACCGACGCCGAGGGGCGCGTCATTCTGGCCGATGCCCTGACGCTGGCGGACGAGGAAAAGCCCGACATGCTGTTCTGCATGGCAACCCTGACCGGCGCGGCGCGCGTGGCGCTGGGGCCGGACCTGCCGCCGTTCTACACGGATGACGAAGGGCTGGCGGATGACGTCGAATCGGCGGTGGAAACCAGCGCCGACCCGCTGTGGCGCATGCCGTTCTGGGACCCTTACGAGGAAACGCTGGAACCGGGGATTGCCGATCTGGACAATGCGCCGAAGGGGGGGTTTTCTGGTTCTATCAACGCGGCATTGTTCCTGCGCCGTTTTGTCGACAAACCGGAGGGATTCGCTCATTTTGACATCTACGGCTGGACGCCGAGCGCCAAGCCCGCCCGGTCCCAGGGTGGGGCCTGTCAGGGCGCGCGCAGCCTGCTGGCGGTGATCGAGGGGCGCTGTAAATGACAGACAAGCGCCGGTTTCCGGCCCGAAAATCCGTCGCCGCCGCCTATCTGCAAGGTCAGGTAGAGGCCGAACGCTTTGAACAGGGCCGCTCGATGGAGGTCGCCATGTCGCTGCTGGATTTGCGGGTCTCGCCGGATCCGACGACCCCGCTCGACACACAATTGCTGGCGGGCGAGGGGTTTACGGTTTACGACGAAATCCCCGAAATGGGCCTGTCCTGGGGGCAGTCGGAGCGCGACGGCTATGTCGGCTATGTTTTCACCGAGGGGCTGGCGGAAAAATCCGCCGCACCCAAAACCGCGATCACGGCGCTGGCGGCGATTGTATATGTCAGGCCGGACCTGAAATCGGATCTGATGGGTGCCTATTCGCTGGGCTGCGCGGTAGAGGTGGTCGCGGATGCGGGCGATTATGCGCAGCTGCACACGGATGCCTTCATCCCCAAGCCCTACCTGCAGCCGGTGGAGACCACCGATTTTGTCGATATCGCCGAACGGTTTCTGGGCGTGCCCTACCTGTGGGGCGGGCGCAGCAGTTACGGGATCGACTGTTCGGCGCTGGTGCAAATCGCCATGCAGACCGTCGGCCTGCAGGCCCCGCGCGACAGCGACATGCAACTGGCCGAGCTGGGCGCCCCCGTAAAAGCACCGTTGCAGCGCGGGGATCTGGTGTTCTGGAAGGGGCATGTCGGGGTGATGCGCGACGGCGAAACCCTGCTGCATGCCAATGCGCACCATATGGCGGTTGCCTCCGAACCGCTGGCCGACGCGCAGGCGCGGATTGCGGCCAAGGGGGACGGGGACATTATCGGTATCCGCCGGCTGGCGCGCTAAATATCCTGCCGCAGGATGTCGGTAACCAGAACGTCGGTTGCCTCGGGGCCGAGGACCTCTCGCGCGGCTTCACGCAGGGATCCGCGCAGGTCTTTCATGGCCTCGCTGCTGGTGAACTGCCCCTCGAAACCGCCGGAATTTGCGTGCAGGAACATGACCCGCAGCAGGGAATCCCGCAGTTTCGGTTCTTTTTCAAAAACAGTTTGGGAGGCTTCCGGCGTGATTTCTATCGACAGGCTCATCACGACCAGGGCCGAAACGCGCCCTTCGTGGACCACCGGAATAACAAATTGCTTGTCCAGTTTGACATATTGCACGTTGGTCGGATCCACGCCCTCGGCCGCGGCGGCCGGATGCTCGCCCTCTTGCGGCGGGGTTTCGGCGCAATGTTCCCCTTCGGGGCAGCCGGCGGGGGCGATGTCCTCGACCACGGGGGGCGGGCGCAGGGCTATTCCTGCACCGGTCCCTGCGGCCAGTCCAATCAAAACCAGAATTATCGGTAGGAGCTTTGCCATAGTATATTCCTAAAACGGCGAGACAATATCAAAGATTTGCTGCCCGTATTGCGGTTGCTGGAAATCGCTGATCTGCCCGCGGCCACCATAGGAAATGCGCGCGCCGGCAATTTTATCGTAGGTGATTTCGTTGCGGCGCGAGATATCCTCGGGGCGGACGATGCCGGTCATGCGCAATTCGCGCAGTTCGTAATTGACGCGCACCTCTTGCAGGCCGCTTACGACCAGATGCCCGTTTTGCAGCACCTGCACCACCGTAGCTGCGACCCGCAGGGTGATTTTTTCGTTGCGCGAAACCGTACCATCCCCGGCAAAAGCGGCGGCCGAGGAAAAATTCGCCGCCGGATCCAGACTGGTTCCCGCCGGCAGGACCCCGCTTTGCACGACGGCCTCGGGAATGCCGAGCAGCGCCGCGATGCTCATGGTGTCAGAGCCGGTGCGATTGCGCGCGGAGCGGTTCGAAAGCTGCGCCTTGTCGTCGATCTCGATCACCACGGTCAGGATATCCCCGAGGTTCTTGGCCCGCTTGTCCCCGAACAGCGAGGTCGGCCCCGCATTCCACAGCGACCCGCGGCTATAGGCCTGACGCGGGTCGCTGTGGAA
>JALWQC010000163.1 GCA_027080755.1 Paracoccaceae bacterium | reverse complement strand
CGGCGCGCATGGCGACCTCGGTCTTGCCGAAACCGACGTCGCCGCAGACCAGACGGTCCATCGGCTGCCCGCTGGCCATGTCGTTCAGCACGTCCTCGATGGCGTGCAGCTGGTCCCCGGTTTCCTGATAGGGGAAACGGGCGCAGAATTCGTCCCACATGCCTTCGGGCGGGGTCATCACCTTGCCGGAGCGCAAGGCCCGCTCGGCCGCGATGCGGATCAGCTTGTCGGCCATCTCGCGGATGCGTTCCTTGAGCTTGGCCTTCTTGGCCTGCCACGCCCCGCCGCCGAGCTTGTCGAGCAGGCCGACCTCCTGCCCGTAGCGCGACAGAAGTTCCACATTTTCCACCGGCAGGAACAGACGGTCCCCGCCCGCATATTCCAGCGCGATACATTCATGCGGCGCGCCGGCGGCGGTGATGGTTTCAAGGCCGGTATATTTGCCCACCCCGTGTTCGATATGCACAACCAGATCGCCGGGGGTCAGGCTTTGGGCCTCTTTCAAAAAATTCTCGGCGCGGCGGCGTTTTTGCGTCGGGCGCACAAGGCGGTCGCCCAGCACGTCCTGTTCGGCAATCACCGTCAGGCCCGGGGCCTCGAACCCCGTTTCCAGCCCCCAGATCGCCAGAAACAGCCCGCCCTTGCCCGCCGGAATGTCGCGCGCGCTGGCGATATTGGTGAAACCGGTGACGCCGCTATCCTCCAGCAGGGTGGCGAAACGTTCGCGCGACCCTTCGGAATAGGAGGACAGAACCACCTGCCCCGTCCGGCGTTTTTCCGCGATATGCTCGGCCAAAGCCCCGAAAAGCGAGATTTCCTCGCGTTGGCGTTCGGGGGCGAAATTGCGCCCGATCCGCCCGCCCGCATCAATGACATTGGGACCCGAGGGCTGCGGCAGCGGCGAAAACTGGCGCAGGGCCTTGCCGGCAACGGTTTCGGACCAGTCCGCATCGTCCAGATACAGCAGCTTTGGCGGCACCGGCTTGTAAACCGATCCAAGATGCCCCTTGTCCTGCATCGCCGCCACGCGGTTTTCATACTGGTCGGTGATCGATTCCCAGCGTGCCGCGCGGGCCGCGTTGATCTGGTCGTCCAGCACCACGGGCGCCTCGGGCAGATAGTCGAACAGGGTTTCCAGCCGCTCGTGGAAAAACGGCAACCAGTGTTCCGAGCCCTGATGCTTCAACCCTGCCGAAACCGCCTCGTACAGGGGATCCGTCCCGCCGGCCGCGCCGAAACTGTGGCGGTAGTTGCGCCGGAAACGGGCGATGGCGTCCTCGTCCAGGATCACCTCGGAGACGGGCGCCAGTTCCACGCGGTCGATCTTTTCGATCGTGCGCTGGCTTTCGGGATCGAAACGGCGCGCCCCGTCCAGCACATCCCCGAACAGATCGAGCCGCACCGGCCCGCGTGCCCCCGGCGGGTAGATGTCGATCAGCCCGCCGCGGATGGAATAGTCGCCCGGCTCCATCACCATCGGCGCGGGGGAAAATCCCATGCGGATGAAATAGGCTTTCAGATCCTCCAGATTCAGCTGTTTGCCCACCTCGGCGGTGAAGCTGGCACCGGCAATGGTGGCGCGCGCCGGCAGGCGTTGTGTCGCGGCGTTCAGCGTGGTCAGGATCACCGATTTGCGGGCAAAACCGTCCGCCAGCAGCGCCAGCGTCGCCATGCGGCGCGCGGAAACATCGGCGTTGGGGGACACGCGGTCATAGGGCACACAGTCCCAGGCCGGAAATT
>JALWQC010000162.1 GCA_027080755.1 Paracoccaceae bacterium | reverse complement strand
GTTCCTCGCGGATACGCTCGAAAATCAGCACGTTGGCATCCACCGCCATACCGATGGTCAGGATGATACCGGCGATACCGGGCAAGGTCAGCGTGGCCCCGATGATCGACATCATCGCCATAATCAGCGCCACGTTCAGCAGCAGCGCGAAATCCGCGAACAGGCCGAACAGGCCGTAAGACAGGATCATGAACACCAGCACGGCGACAAAGGCGACGACGGTGGCGATTTTGCCCGCGTCGATCGAATCCTGCCCCAGTTCCGGCCCGATGGTGCGTTGTTCCAGCACCGTGATGCCGGCCGGCAAGGCCCCCGCGCGCAGCAGGATGGCCAGACGGGTGCTTTCCTCGACCGTGAAATTGCCGGTGATAACCCCTGCCCCGCCGGGAATGTGACTCTGGATGGTGGGGGCGGAGATCACCTCGCCGTCCAGAACGATGGCGAAGGGCTTGCCGATGTTGGCGGCGGTATAGTCCCCGAACTTGCGCCCGCCCGCCGGATTGAACCGGAAGGTCACAGAGGGCCGCCCGTTCTGGTCAAAGCTGGGCTGGGCATCGACCAACTGGTCGCCCGAGACCACAGCCCCCTTTTCCAGAATATAATAGACCCCGGGACGTTCCGCATCGGGCAGGATTTCCTTGCCCACACCCGGGTTGACGTCGGGGTTTGTTGTCTGCTGCACCACCGGCTGGAAGGTCAGCTTTGCGGTTTTGCCGATCAGTTTCAGCAATTCCTCGGCAGAGCCGATGCCCGGCACCTGGATCAGGATCCGGTCGGCGCCCTGCCGCTGGATGGTGGGTTCGCGGGTGCCGGCCTCGTCCACGCGGCGGCGGATGATTTCCAGCGATTGCTGCATGGTGCGGTCGTCGGTGGCGACTTTCTCGGCCTCCGACAGGCGGATGACGATCACGTCGCCCTCGTTCACCACATCGAAATCGCGCGAGCCGGCACCCGTCAGGCTGACCACGGGGCGGGTCAGGGTTCTGACGATGTCCAGCGCCTTGGGCATGGCCTCGGGGTTGCCGATTTTCACCCGCAATTCACCGGGAGGGGCATCCTGACGGCGGATTGTGCCGACCAGATCCTTGTTTTCCCGCAGAATGTTGCGCACCTCGGGCCACATGGAATCGAGCCGGTCGGCGTAGACATCGCTTACGGCGACCTCTACCAGAACATGCGCGCCGCCCCGAAGGTCCAGCCCCAGATTAACCAGATCCGAGGGCAGATATTCCGGCCACCCCTGCAGATCCGCCTGTTCCTCGGCACTCAGCACCACGCCCTTTTCCACCTTGGCGCGCGCATCGTTGGCCTTTTCCACCCGTGTATAAAAGGCGTTCGGCAGCGCAAAAATGATACCGGCCAGACAAATCAGCCAGATCAGACCCTTTTTCCATATCGAAAATTGCAACATTCGGTTTTTCCCCAAAAAGGGCCGCCCGCAGGCAGCCCGATATTATGCAGACGGTTCGGTTTTGTTCAGAACCTGCGCGACAGAGCTGCGCAGGACGCGAACCTTGACGCCCGAGGCGATTTCCAGTTCCAGCTCGCCGTCTTCCTTGACCTTGGTAACCTTGGCGATAATCCCGCCCTGGGTGACAACCTGGTCGCCGCGGCGCAGGGCCTCCAGCATGGCCTGGTGTTCCTTCATCTTTTTCTGCTGCGGACGGATCATCAGCAGATACATGATCCCGAAAATCAGCAGAATCGGGATGAATCCCCCCAGACCGGACGCCAGACCGGCGCCACCGGCGGATTGAGCAAATGCAGGCGTTGCAAACATGTAGAAACCCTCTTGTGGTATGGCGGGACAGGCCCGCGAAAAATCTGCGCGACCCTACTGCGCTACAACAGGGTTTGCAAGGCGCGCCCCGCCGTTAGCGGGGGTGTTTATGGAAATAGGGAATCGGAAGCCGGCATAAAAGGGGGAAACGGGATTTTTTCGCCCCCGCCCCGCCGTTACAGCGCCTCTTCCGGCAAGGCGCGGATCTTGCGGAGTATCCCGCTGGTGGATGTCCCTGCGTGATAGGGCAGATGCACCATTTTCCCCTGCGCCTCGGCCGGCCGATAAAATTCGGGGGTGGCATCGCCGGCATAAACCACGCTGGTGACATCATACGTGTCAAGTATCTCCATCATTTTTTCCTCTCCCATCGGGCTGTCCAGAATAAAGGCCTCGTCCACGCAGGAAATGGCCTGCACGATCCGCAAACGTTCCTGTTGCGCGATCACCGGAGCGCGCTTGTAGCTGGCAGCCATAGCATCGGAAGTTACCCCGACCACCAGCTTGTCGCCATAGGTTTTGGCTTCCTCCAGCACGGCCAGATGATTGGCGTGGAACAGATCGAACACGCCATCGGTAAAAACCACGGTTTGCGCTGCAGACATAAAAACCCCTTATACCGAGGCAACGGCGCAAGGTCCGCTGCCATTACTGCTATATCTACGAGATAAGCGGCCGGCCGCCGGTATAAAAGGGGATGCAGGCCGATTTTCCCCGTTACAGCGCCTTTTCCGGCAAGGCGCGGATCTTGCGGAGTATCCCGCTGGAGGATGTCCCGGCGTGATAGGGCAGATGCAGGAATTTTCCGGCCTGTGCCACCTTGTCGAAATAATCCCCGAAGCCCTCCAGACTGTCGCCCGCATAGACCACCAGATCCACGCCGTAATCGGCCATCGCCCTGTCCAGCGCGGCCGAGGACATCGGGCCATCCTGGATAAAGGCGGCATCGACGCAGCCCAGACTCTGGACAATACGCAGGCGCTCGGTCTCGGGAATGCAGGGCGGGCGCTTGTAGCTGGCGGCGAAACGGTCCGAGACCACCCCCACCACCAGATAGTCCCCCTGCGCGCGGGCTTCCTGCAACATCAGCGCGTGATTGGCATGGAACAGGTCGAACACCCCGTCGGTATAGACAACCTTCTTTGCCTTGCCGTCCCAAGGCAGATAGATATCCGGGTTCTTGTGGTCCCACCAGGCCTTGCGCAAACGGTAAAGCCCCCTCTGGAGGGCCGAGCCGGTCAGGGTCATGTTATGGGTGCAGTATTTGTAATTCCAGCGATAGACAGGGCGACGCCACTCTGGCCCGTAGCTGGCGGACAGGTAGACCCCGGGCGGGTCGGGGGCCAGAACCCGATGGCCCAGAAAATCGACAAAATCCAGATCGAACAGGGGGAAAACCGCCTTGAATGTCATGAAATGCGGGCCGTAGACCAGATTCCAGATGTGGTCCTTCGCGTGATAGTAAAACACGATATCCACGGGAACATCGCCGTAGCGGAATTTCAGTTGCAGCCCTGCGGTCGGCGTCCCCAGCGTTTTGACATGCACAAACCCCGCCTGCTGCAAATGCGCCACAAGGGTGTCGTCGAAATCCTCGATCCACATGCCGATGTCGATATCGTAATCCCCGGGCAAAAAGCCCCCCTTGCGCGCATATCCCAGCAACGTGCCGTCAATCAGGAAAAACCGCCCGTCGCGCCAGTTTTTCAGGGCCACGACCAGTTTTTCAAAGGGTTTCAGGGCGTTGTAATGATCCATTTTCCTCACGGGCGGGGTTTGGCCGCGCCTTTATATTTTGCATAAAATTCCGGCGCGACCTCGCCCTCGTCAAAGACGCCGATAAAAATCCCGACGTTTTCCGAGCCGTTTGCCCGTGCCTCTATCTGCGCGTCCGAAATGGTGGTGCGTTGCGCCATGCGGCGGCTCCATTTGCACAGGCGGTCATACATTTCCGAAACCACCGCACTGTAACCCGCATCCTGCCCGACGTCGTGTAATTCGTCGGGGTCGGTCTTGCGATCAAACAGCATCGGGGGGAAGCCGCCCTCGGCGTGCATGAAGGTGTAGCGTGCGTCGGCCACCATGAACAGGCGGGCATCGCGCGGTGTCAGGCCAAGGGTCTTGCGCATCGGCGTGCAGGAATAGTCGTATTCGCTAACGGCAAAGTCGCGCCACTCCGGTGTTTCGCCGTGCAGCCACGGCATCAGCGAGCGGCCTTCAAGGATATGGTCCGGCACCTCGCCGCCCATGAATTCCACAAAGGTGGGGGCCAGATCGATCGCCTCTACCAAATCCTCCACCACCCTGCCCCGCGCGGCGTCCGGCGCGTCGGGATCGACGACGATCAGCGGCACCTTGACCGAAGGCGCGTGGAACAGGTCTTTTTCGCCCAGCCAGTGATCCCCCATATAGTCGCCGTGGTCCGAGGTCAGCACGATCATGGTGTTCTGCATCCGCCCCGTGGCTTCCAGATGGTCCAGCAGGCGGCCCAGCTGGTCGTCGGCCTGTTTGATCAGGCCCATGTAGGCGGGCAGCACGGTTTCGCGCACCTCGTCACGGGAAAACGCCTGCCCGACGGGGCTGTCCATGAACGCCTTGTAGACGGGGTGCGGGTTGTCACGCTCGACCTCGGCACGGATCGGGGCTTGCAGCTGGTTGTGGCCATACATGGCGTGATAGGGCGCGGGCACGATGTAGGGCCAGTGCGGCTTGATGAAGGAGGCATGGCACAGCCAGCCGTCGCCGTGATCGTCCAGAAAATCGATGATGCGGCTGGTCAGCCACGGGGTTTCGCTGTCCTGTTCCGCAATATTCGCGGGTTTGGAGGCATGGCGCATGAACCAGCCCGAGGCGATCTGCCCCCCGTCATCGGCGGCATTGGCATAGTCGTGCCACGGGTTGTCGCCCGCGTATCCCTTCGCCTTCAGGTATGCGTTATAGGGCGAGCGGCGTTCGTCGTAAAAACCGGCGGGGCCCTGGGAATGCAAGCCGTCGTCGCGCAGGTAGACGTCGAAACCGCATTCCCCGACCCGTGCCCCGATAACGGAGTCGCGGGAAATGCCCAGACGCTCCATCCCCTCGGCATCGGCCTTCATGTGGGTTTTGCCGATCAGCCAGCTGTCAACGCCAAGCTTGCGCAGGTGGTCGCCGAGGGTCATCTCGCCCACCTTCAGCGGAAAATTGTTCCACGCCGCCCCGTGGCTGGACACATAGCGCCCCGTATAGAACGACATGCGCGAGGCGCCGCAGACCGGCGACTGCACATAGGTATTGGCAAAGCGCGTGCCCATGGCGGCAAGGCGGTCCATGTTCGGCGTGTGCAGGGTTTTATGGCCGGCGCAGGACAGGTAGTCATGGCGCAGCTGGTCATACATGATGAAAAGGATGTTCTTTTTCATGGGGTTACCGGATCAATCGGGGTGCGGGGCAGATCGAGGATCAGCTCCAGCGCGCGGGCGGTGGCGATCAGTCTGGCCTCGCCGCGGTTGGGGCCGATCAGCTGGATGCCCATCGGGGTGCCGTCGGGCATGAAGCCGGCCGGCAGCGACATGGCGGGCAGGCCGGTGACGGTGGCGAGGTTGGAAAAGCGCAGCCAGTCGATGTAGTCGCCGAGCGGTTCGCCGTTGATCTCGGTCGGATACTCGATTTCCAGCGGGCCGGTGGGCAGGCCGACGACCGGCGTGGCGATCACATCAAACCTGTCCAGTATGCCGCTGATATGGTTGAATAATACAGAACGGTTGATCTGGGCATCCGCGATCTGTTCCACGCTCAGCGCCCGCCCTTCCGCAACGTTTTGCAGGATCGTCGGTTTCAGGTGGCGGCGCACCTTGTCGGGCATGCGGCTGTATTGCGCCAGAAACCCCAGCGCGCGCAAGGTGCGGAAAGTGGCGTTCAGATGCGCGGTTTGCAGCGGCACCTCTTCCACCACACCGCCCGCGCGTTCGACCTGTTGCAGGGCCCCCGCCAGTAGCGCGGCGACCCCGGGCGTGACCTTGCCGTGGCCGCCCATGTCGGGGGAAAAGGCGATGCGGGGGCGCTCGACGGGGCTGCCGGCGGCGCGGATGAAGGGGATTTCCGGTTTTTCGAGGGAGATCGGCGAGCGCGGATCAAAGCCGCACATCGCATCCAGAAACAGCGCGCAATCGGTGACGGAGCGCGCCATCGGGCCTTGCACGCCCTCGGTATTCCACGCGGTCAGCACGCCACCGCCCCCCGCACGCCCCGGACTGGGGCGCAGGCCGACGATGCTGTTGTAGGCCGCAGGCACGCGCAGGCTGCCACCATAGTCGGAACCGTGGCTTAGCCAGACCTCGCCCGTCGCCAGAGACACCGCCGCCCCGCCCGAGGAGCCGCCGGCGTTGCGCGACAGGTTCCACGGGTTGCGGGTGGGGCCGAAGACCTCGTTAAAGGTATTGGCCCCTGCCCCCAGTTCCGGCGTATTGGTCTTGCCCACCACCAGCGCGCCGTTGCTTTCCAGCAGCTCCACCAGCGGTTCGGAGCGCGCGGGGATGTTGTCGCGCAAACCAAAGGTGCCATAGGTGGTGCGCACCCCGCCGACGGCCATCAGATCCTTGATACCGATGGGCAGGCCGGCCAACATGGAGCGGTTGGAAACATGCGCAATGGCCGCCTGCGCCCGCACGCCGCACAGGGTCGGCATGGCGTTGACCGCCGGTTCCACCTGTTTGATGCGCGCAAGGCTGGCGTCGAGCAATTCCCCGGGGGAAACCTCGCCCCGATGTAACAGGCCCACGACCTCGTGCGCCTCCAGCGCGCAAAGATCGGGGCCTGTGTAACCGGGGCGCGCCATCAGGCCGGCATGGCCGTTTCGACCAGCCTGGCCCAGTAGGAACAGCCGATAGGAATGACATTGTCGTCAAAGTCGTAGTCGGGATGGTGCAGCATGGCCGTATCCCCGTTGCCGATAAAGATAAAGGCGCCGGGGCGGGCCTCCAGCATATAGGAGAAATCCTCGCCGCCCATGACCGGATCGACATTGTCGATCACCGCCGCATCGCCGGAAATTTCCCGCGCGATTTTGGTGGCAAAGGCCGTCTGTTCCGGGTGGTTCAGGGTGACCGGATAGCCGCGTTCGTATTCCACCGTTGCCGTCGCGCCAAAAGCGGCCGCGGTGTTTTCGGCGATACGTTTGAGCGTCGCCTCGGCCATATCGCGATCCTCGGGGGTCAGGGTGCGGCAGGTGCCGCGCAGCTCCACCCGTTGCGGGATGACGTTATGGGCCTTGGATTCGGTTTCGAAACTGGTGACGGAGACCACGACGCTGCCCACCGGATTGGTGTTGCGCGACACAATGGATTGCAGCGAGACAACGATCTGGCTGGCCACCAGAGTCGTATCGATCGTGGAATTGGGCATGGCCGCGTGGCCGCCCTTGCCCTCTACAA
>JALWQC010000161.1 GCA_027080755.1 Paracoccaceae bacterium | reverse complement strand
GCTCGATCCCCAGCGGGTTGGCGGCGATCGCCCAGCCGGTCTCGGTCTGCCACCAGTGGTCGATCACCGGCACGCCCAGCTGGTCCTGCGCCCAGACGATCGTGTCGGGGTCGGCGCGCTCGCCCGCCAGAAACAGGGCCTTCAGGCAGGACAGGTCGTATTTTTTCACGAAATCCCCGTTCGGGTCCTCGCGCTTGATGGCGCGAAAGGCGGTCGGGGCGGTAAAGAAGGACACCACGTTATGTTCCGAGATCACCCGCCAGAAGGTGCCGGCATCGGGGGTGCCGACGGGCTTGCCCTCGAACACAACAGAGGTGGCGCCATAGATCAGCGGGCCATAGGCAATGTAGGAATGCCCCACAACCCAGCCCACATCGGAAGCGGCCCAGAAGACCTCGCCGGGGGCGACGTTATAGATGTTTTTCATGGTCCAGTGCAGTGCCACCGCATGGCCGGCGTTCGGGCGCACAACCCCCTTGGGCTGCCCCGTGGTGCCGGAGGTATACAGGATATACAGCGGATCATTGCCCTTTAGCGGCACACATTCCGCCGGCTCTACCCCGAACTGGAAGGCGTTCCAGTCGAAATCCCGACCCTCGATCAGCTCTGCAACCTCTTGTTCGCGCTGGAAAATCACGCAGAATTCCGGCTTGTGTTCCGCCATTTCAATCGCGCCGTCCACCAGCGGTTTGTAATGGATGGTGCGGTTTGGCTCCAGCCCGCAAGAGGCGGCGATGATCGCCTTGGGTCTGGCATCGTCGATCCGCACCGCCAGTTCATGCGCGGCAAAACCGCCGAACACCACCGAATGCACCGCCCCGATGCGCGCGCAGGCGAGCATGGCCTCTACCGCCTCGGGGATCATGGGCATGTAGATGATGACGCGGTCGCCCTTTTCCACGCCTTTGGCGCGCAAGGCGCCGGCCAGACTGGCCACGCGGTCCAGCATTTCCCTATAGGTGATTTCCTGTTTGGAACGGGTGATCGGGCTGTCGTGGATGATTGCCACCTGATCGCCGCGCCCCGCCGCCACATGCCGGTCGAGCGCGTTGTAACAGGTGTTCATCACCCCGTCCGCATACCACTTGTAAAGCGGGGCCTCGCTGTCATCCAGCGCATGCGTCGGCTTTTCGAACCAGTCGATGGCCTCGGCAGCCTGCATCCAGAAGGACTCGGGGTCGTCCTTCCAGCTTTGATAAACCTCTTTATATCCCATAATACGACTCCCTGTAGGTTGGCCCGAAGACCTGTGGTGAACAAGCACCCCTCGGAATTATACAGCGTCTGAATGCGCCCTGCCCCCATGATAATACGCCCGCCACGCAGAGGCAAACGGAAATGAACGGGGGTTCAGTAATTTGCCTACCCGTATGTCCCCACCGGAGTCCCCGCCAGTGCGGCGATGTTCAGCAGGCCGCGTGCGGTGATCGAGGGGGTGACGATATGGGCCTTGTTGCCCATGCCCATCAGGATCGGCCCGACCTCCAGCCCGTTTGTCGCCGATTTCAGGATGTTGCGCACCCCGCTGGCGGCATCCGTATTGGCAAAGATCAGCACATTGGCCGCGCCTTCCATGCGCGAGTTGGGGAAAATCTTGCGCCGCAGTTTTTCGTCAAGCGCGGCATCGATGTGCATTTCGCCCTCATAGACAAAATCCGGCGCCAGCGCGTCCAGCATGGCCAGCGTTTCGCGCATCCGCCGCGCCGAGGGGGTGTCGAGGTTGCCGAATTGCGAGTGGGAACACAGGGCGATTTTGGGTTCCAGCCCGAAGCGGCGCACATGGCGGGCCGCGCCGAGCGTGACCTCCAGCAGCTGCTCGGCCGTGGGTTCGGGGAAAACATGGGTGTCGGCAATAAACAGCGGCCCCTTTTCCAGAATCATCATCGACAAGGCCCCGCGCGGTTGCAGTTCGGGCGAGCCGAGCACCTGGTTGATATAGTTCAGATGCCACAGATATTGCCCGAAGGTGCCGCAGATCATGCTGTCCGCATGGCCCCGTTCCACCATAACGGCGGCAATGGCGGTGGTGTTGGTGCGCAGGATCGCCTTGGCCAGTTCCGGCGTCACCCCGCGGCGCTGCATGATGGCGTGGTAGGCTTCCCAATACTCGCGGAAACGCGGGTCGTTCTGGGGGTTTACCAGTTCGAAATCCTTGCCGGCGGTGATCGGCAGACCGAATTTTTCCAGCCGCGCGGCCACCACCTCGGGACGGCCGATCAGGATCGGCTTGTCGGTGGTTTCCTCTATCATGGCATGGGCGGCGCGCAGGACGCGCTCGCTTTCGCCCTCGGCAAAAACGATCTTGCGCACGGCGGTGCGGGCGGCCTCGAACACCGGCCGCATGATCATCGCGGATTTATAGACCGAGCCGTCCAGCGCCTCGCGGTAGGCATCCAGATCGGCAATCGGGCGCGTGGCCACGCCGCTGTCCATCGCCGCGCGCACAACCGCGCAGGACACCGTGGCCAGCAGGCGCGGATCGAAGGGTTTGGGGATCAGGTAATCGGGGCCGAAGGTCAGATCCTCGCCCTTGTAGGCCGCGGCCGCCTCGGCGCTGGAAGAGGCGCGCGCCAGTTCCGCAATCCCCTCGACGCAGGCGATCTGCATGGCGTCGTTGATCGTCGTCGCCCCCACATCCAGCGCGCCGCGGAAGATGAAGGGAAAACACAGCACGTTGTTGACCTGATTGGGAAAATCCGAGCGCCCCGTGGCGATAATCGCATCCGGTGCCACGGCGCGGGCCTGGTCGGGCATGATTTCCGGCGTCGGGTTGGCCAGGGCGAAAATAATCGGCTGCGGTGTCATTTTCGCCACCATTTCCGGCTTTAGCACCCCGCCGCCGGACAGGCCCAGAAACAGGTCCGCGCCCTCTATCACATCGTCCAGCGTGCGCAGGTCGGTTTTCTGGGCAAAGGCGGCCTTTTGCGGAGTCATCTCCGCCTCGCGCCCCTCGTAGACCAGACCGGCGATGTCGCACAGCCAGACATTTTCCCGCCGCACGCCCAGCTTCAACAGCATGTTCAGGCAGGCAATCCCCGCCGCCCCGCCGCCGGTGGACACGACCTTGATATCCTCGAACCGCTTGCCCGCAACCTGCAAGGCATTGGTCGCCGCCGCGCCCACAACAATCGCCGTGCCGTGCTGGTCGTCGTGAAACACCGGAATCCCCATGCGCTCGCGGCAGAGTTTTTCAACGATAAAACATTCCGGCGCCTTGATGTCTTCCAGATTGATCGCGCCGAAGGTCGGTTCCAGCGTGGTGATGATATCGGCCAGCTTTTCGGGGTCGGATTCGTTTATTTCCAGATCGAAACAGTCGATATTGGCGAATTTCTTGAACAGGACGGCCTTGCCCTCCATGATCGGCTTGGAGGCCAGCGCCCCGATATTGCCCAGCCCCAGCGCCGCCGAGCCGTTGGTCACCACCGCCACCAGATTGCCACGCGCGGTGTATTTTGCCGCCGCCGCCGGATCCTTGCCGATCTCCAGACAGGATTCCGCCACGCCGGGCGAATAGGCCAGCGACAGATCCCGCCCGTTGGCCAGCGGCTTTGTCGCGCGGATTTCCAGTTTTCCGGGCTTGGGGAATTCATGATAGCGCAGCGAGGCCTGGCCCAGCGTTTCCTGGCGTTTGTCCGACATTGTTTTTCCTGTGTCTTTTACGTTTCCCGGATGCACAGCAATTTGAGCACCCGCGCCCGCCCCGTCACCAGCATCAACAGGATTTTCGGGATTTGCGAGATCTCGAAGTATAGGCGTTTCAATCGCCGGACAAAACCGTCTTTTTCGGGTTTTTCCCCCCCGATTTCGCTGGCAAAATCCGCGCGGTTCTGCCGGACAAGCGCGGGGTAAACCTGCCAGATCCCCTTGCGGCGGGCGAATTTCGACACATTGGGGTTAAACAGCAAATGGTCGATCGGCATATCGGTGTGGCGCAGCTCCTGCACCAGAAATTGCGCCGCCGCGCGGGTAATGGCATAGCCGCCGGTGCCGTAATGCACCAACAGCAGGCGCGCGGCCTTCAACCCGTTCCCCAGATCGAATTCCCGCCGCCCGACGAACAGGGTTTTGGTTCCCTTGTGCAACTTGTGGTATTCCAGCTTCAGCACATCGCAGCCCTTGAGTCGCTCTGCCGGGGTACGCAGGAAATCCGCCAGCGCGGGGGAAAATTCCACGTCGTCCTCCAGAATAACCGCCACGGGGGCGCCGGTTTTCAAAAACCGTTCCCATATATGGAAATGCCCCGCCGTGCAGGCCCGCGCCCCGCGCCCCAGATCGCCAAGCGGCCCCGAGGGCCCGACATATCGCACCAGATCCCCCTCGCTCGCCCGCCGTCCGTCAAGGGCGGAAAAGCGTTCCCAGGTGATCCCCGCCTTTTGCAAACGTTGCGAGATCGCCTCCAGACGGTCGCGGTTTCGATCCAGATTCAGGACGTAGACAGGAAAAGGGCCCATAACAGCCTTCCGGTTAACGATACAAACCCCGGCCTTTTACAATCCGGTCAGCTTCTGCTGCTTCGTATCAGCGTCAAGATATTCCTCGCGGCCTCGGGGATGTTGGTGCCGGGGCCGAAAATTGCCTTTACGCCGTTATCATAGAGATACTGGTAATCCTGTTGCGGGATGACCCCGCCGCAGATGACCAGAATATCCTCGGCACCCTTTTCCTTTAACGCCTCTACCAGCTTCGGGGCAAGGGTTTTGTGGCCGGCCGCCTGGCTGGAGATGCCGATGACATGCACGTCGTTGTCCACGGCGTCCTGCGCGGCCTCTTCGGGGGTCTGGAACAGCGGGCCGACGTCCACGTCAAAACCGATGTCGGCAAAGGCGGTGGCGATGACCTTGGCGCCGCGGTCGTGCCCGTCCTGCCCCATTTTCACCACCAGCATACGCGGGCGGCGGCCTTCTTCCGCGGCGAATTTTTCCACGTCGGCCTGAATGGCCGCGAACCCCTCGTCGCCCTCGTAGGCGGCGCCGTATACTCCTGCCAATGTCTTTACCTCCGCACGATGGCGCCCGAAGACGCGTTCCATGGCATCCGAAATTTCCCCGACGCTGGCGCGGGCCCGCGCGGCCTCTACCGCCATTTCCAGCAGGTTCCCCTCGCCCGAGCGCGCGCATTCCTCCAGCGCGCCCAGCGCCTGTGCACAGCGTTCCGCGTCGCGGTTTTCGCGCAGGGCCTTCAGGCGGGCGATCTGGCTTTCGCGCACAGCAACGTTATCGACATCGAGGATCTCTATCGGATCCTCCTTGTCCAGCTTGTATTTGTTGACGCCTACGATCACCTCTGTGCCGCGGTCGATGGCGGCCTGCTTGCGGGCGGCGGATTCCTCTATCCGCAGTTTCGGCATCCCCGAGGCCACCGCCTTGGTCATGCCGCCCATTTCGTCCACCTCCGCGATCAGCTCCCACGCCTTGTCGGCCAGCTGTGCCGTCAGGCTTTCAACGTAATAGGAACCCGCCAGCGGATCGACGACATGGGTAATGCCGGTTTCTTCCTGCAAAATAATCTGGGTGTTGCGCGCAATGCGGGCGGAAAAATCGGTCGGCAGGGCGATGGCCTCGTCCAGCGCGTTGGTGTGCAGCGACTGCGTGCCGCCCAGCGCCGCCGACATCGCCTCGTAAGCCGTGCGGATGACGTTGTTATAGGGGTCCTGTTCCTGCAGGGACACGCCCGAGGTCTGGCAATGGGTGCGCAGCATTTTCGAGCCCGGCTTCTTTGCCCCGAACTCCGTCATGATCCGGTGCCAGAGCAGTCGCGCGGCGCGCAGTTTTGCCGCCTCCATAAAGAAATTCATACCGATGGCAAAGAAAAACGACAGCCGGCCGGCAAAGGCATCCACATCCATGCCCGCCTCGATCGCCGCCTTGACGTATTCCTTGCCGTCGGCCAGCGTATAGGCCAGCTCCTGCACCAGATTGGCGCCCGCTTCCTGCATGTGATAGCCGGAAATGGAGATGGAGTTGAACTTCGGCATTTCCGCCGAGGTATATTTGATAATATCCGAGATAATCCGCATCGAAGGCTCGGGCGGGTAGATATAGGTGTTGCGGACCATGAATTCCTTCAACACGTCGTTCTGGATGGTGCCGGTCAGCTTGGCGCGCTCCACGCCCTGTTCCTCGCCCGCGACGATGAAATTGGCCAGAATCGGGATAACGGCGCCGTTCATGGTCATGGAAACGGACATTTTGTCCAGCGGGATACCGTCGAACAGGATTTTCATGTCCTCGACGCTGTCAATCGCCACGCCGGCCTTGCCCACATCCCCGACCACGCGCGGATGGTCGGAATCATAGCCCCGATGCGTCGCCAGATCGAAAGCGACCGAGATCCCCTTCTGCCCCGCCGCCAGATTGCGCCGGTAAAAGGCGTTGCTCTCCTCGGCTGTGGAAAAGCCCGCATACTGGCGGATCGTCCAGGGCCGGCCCGCATACATGGTGGCCCGGGGACCACGGGTGAAAGGCTCCAGCCCCGGCATGGAATGGAGGTGATCCAGATTGGCGATATCCTCGGCCGTATAGACCGGCTTGACGTCGATCCCCTCGGGGGTGTGCCAGGTCAGATCCTCCAGCGGACGCCCGCGCAGCTCTTTTTCAGCCAGCGCCTTCCAGTCGGTTTCTTTGGTCATCTTGCCGCTCCATTCTTGCCTGTGCGGGCCGCATATCGCGCCGCCGTCTTAATCAATTGTTTACACACGAAGGGTACATTATCCTTGAATAAAAGCCCCCCGGGGCCTATATATCCAAGGAAAGGGATCCGTCCCGAACCCTGTCCAAAGGAAGGTTTCCATGTCCAATACACCTAAACCTCCCCGCCCGATTTCGGGCCGTCCGGGGCCGCAGCCCGGCTATTGACGCCGGAGCGGACGCGCATCCGCTGTTCCTGAAACAGGAAGGCCACCAGCAAGGCGGGCACAAGGATTTTCAGCACTTCCGGTTCCAGCGGTTTGCCGGAAAAATACGGGAACAGCACCCATAGCAGCAGCCCCAGGGCCGCCGCCATCACCGTGCCTATGATCCCGTAGAAACGCACCCTATTCGAACTCCATGATCACTTCGTCCACGGCAAGACTGTCGCCGGCGGCCGCGTTGATCTTGGTGACGATGCACTTCTTTTCCGCCCGCAGGACGTTTTCCATTTTCATCGCCTCGACGGTGCAGAGGGGCTGGCCTTCCTGTACCTCGTCCCCCTCGG
>JALWQC010000160.1 GCA_027080755.1 Paracoccaceae bacterium | reverse complement strand
TCGACGCCACGGGCGACAAGGCCTTTTGCGCCGGTGGCGACATTCAGGAAATGTATGACACCGCCAGGGCGGGGGATTTCGAATACGGGCGCAAATTCTGGCGCGACGAATACCGCATGAACGCCAAGCTGGCGAACTGGCCCAAACCCTATGTGGCCCTGATGCAGGGCTTCACCATGGGCGGCGGGGTCGGCATATCCTGCCACGGCTCGCACCGTGTGGTCTGCGAAACCTCGAAAATCGCCATGCCGGAATGCGGCATCGGTCTGGTGCCGGATGTGGGCGGCAGCCTGCTGTTGGCCCGCGCCCCCGGACGGCTGGGGGAATACCTTGGCACCACGGGGGAACGCATGGGGCCGGGGGATGCGATTTATGCCGGTTTTGCCGATTACTATATTCCGCGCGAAAAATGGGCCGCCCTGACGGCCGAACTGGTGGAAACCGGGAACTATGGCGCCGTGGACCGCATGGCCGAAACCCCGCCCACCAGCCCGTTTCTGGAAGAACAGGCCCAAATCAACGCCCATTTCGCCGGCGAGACCATCCACGACAACCTGCGCACACTGGGCGAGGATGCCTGGTCGCAAAAGACCCGCAAGGCACTGGCGCGCAACTGCCCGCTGTCGGTGGCCGCGACGATCTATCTGGTGCAGGACGCCCGCGGGGCGGACACCATCGAGGCCGCGCTGCGCAATGAATACCGCTTCACCTACCGCTCCGCCTCGGAAGGGGATTTCATCGAGGGGATCCGCGCCGCAATCATCGACAAGGACCGCACCCCGCACTGGAAAATCCCGACGCTGGAGGATGTGCGCGATATCGACGTCACCCGTATGCTGATGCCGCTGGGCGCGGATGAACTGAAATTATAGGGCCTTGGGCCAAAGGGAGGAAAGACCATGAAAATAGGATTTATCGGACTGGGCAACATGGGCGCACATATGGCCCGCAATCTGGCCGAAGCCGGACACGAGGTCACAGGCTTTGACGTGGCCGGCGTCAGCGTGGACGGCGTGGCACAGGCCGACAGCGCCGCCGCTGCCGCACAGGGACAAGAGGTAGTAATCACCATGCTGCCGAACGGGGAAATCCTGCGCTCGGTCGCGGAGGAAATCGTTCCGGCGATGGAAAAAGGCGCCTGCCTTGTCGATTGTTCCACCGTGGATGTGGAAAGCGCGCGCGCCGTGGCGCTTCAATGTGGCGAGGCCGGCCTGCTGGCCGTGGATGCCCCCGTTTCGGGCGGGATCGGCGGCGCGGATGCCGGCACGCTGACCTTCATGGCCGGTGGCGCGGACGAGGCCTTTGCCCTCGCCAAACCCCTGTTCGACATCATGGGGCAAAAGGCGGTGCATTGTGGTGCCTCCGGTGCCGGTCAGGCGGCGAAGATCTGCAACAACATGATCCTTGGCGCCACCATGGCCGTCACCTGCGAGGCCTTCGCGCTGGCCGACAAACTGGGGCTGGACCGGCAGAAGATGTTCGATGTGGTGTCGACCTCCTCGGGGTATAGCTGGACGATGAACGCCTATTGCCCCGCCCCCGGCGTCGGCCCGAGCAGTCCGGCAGACAACGACTATCAGCCCGGATTTGCCGCGGCGCTGATGCTGAAAGACCTGAACCTTGCCCAACAGGCGGCAGAGGCCGCAGACGCCGCCACCCCGATCGGGGAACATGCGCGCGACATCTATGCGCAATTCGTGCAGGAAGGCGGCGCGGGCATGGATTTTTCGGCCGTGCTGCCCTGGCT
>JALWQC010000159.1 GCA_027080755.1 Paracoccaceae bacterium | reverse complement strand
ACCTGATGCGTGGCCCCGTGCAGGCGATCGACGCCGCGGATGGTCAGGGTCGGGGTGCCCTCCCCTTCTATATCGGCGCCCATGGCGCGCAGGCATTCGGCCAGATCGACAATCTCGGGTTCGCGCGCGACGTTTTTCAACACCGTCGTCCCCTTGGCCAGCGTCGCCGCCATCAGCAGGTTTTCCGTCGCCCCGACAGAGGCAAACGGCAATTCGTATTCCGCCCCGATCAGCCCCTTGGGCGCGCTGGCATGCACATAGCCGTCACGCAGATCCAGCACCGCGCCAAGGGCCTCCAGCCCGCTCAGATGGATATCGACCGGCCGCGCGCCAATGGCACAGCCCCCGGGCAGGGACACCACCGCATGACCGTCACGCGCCAGCATCGGCCCCAGCACCAGAATAGAGGCCCGCATCTTGCGCACAATGTCGTATTCCGCCGTGTGGTTGGTGATCTTTTCCGTCCCGATCGCCAACACCCGCCCCCCTTGCAGAGAGGCCACCTCGCAGCCCAGCGATTCCAGCAATTCCGTCATGGTGGCGATATCCGACAGGCGCGGCGCATTGGTCAGCGTCAGCGGCTCTTCGGACAAAAGCGCGGCGGGCATCAGGGTCAGACAGGCGTTTTTCGCCCCCGAGATCGGGATCTGCCCCTTTAGCGGTGTGCCACCCTGCACGATGATTCTATCCATTCTGCCCGTCCTTTTTTGTATCCGTTGCCGCGCGCGCCCGTTTCTGGGCCTTGCGCCGCTTCATATTGGCCCGCAACTGCGCCCGCAAGCGGTCCTCGCGCGTTTCGCCGCCGGTTTTTTGCCCCGTTTTTCCGGGGTTCCTGTCCTGTGTTTTATCGTTCATACAACATTCTATATAACAACAGCAAAGAATTGGCCAGATAGCCCTTGCACTCGGCCGATTTTCAGCTAAAAGACCGCGCAGACGCTGCCGTAGCTCAGGGGTAGAGCACTCCCTTGGTAAGGGAGAGGCCGGGAGTTCAAATCTCCCCGGCAGCACCATTTACCTTATATTGCAAGACTTGTGCCTGAACGGACGGCACCCTTTTCCTTGCCCCCGCAGAAAAATGGCGCCACATGCGGGCGCCATTCTGTTTATCAGGCTTTCGGTTCCCATTTCGGGGCAAAACAGCCGAGAATATCGTTGATTTCCTCGTTTGTGATCGCCGGATCCGCCTTTTCGACCACGGCCACCAGTCCGCGTTTCTTGTCCTCGTAAACCTCGACGACATTGGCCTTGATGCCGGCCTGTTCCAGCGCCAGATCATAGACGCGGATGATCGCCAGTTTGCGCAGATCCGGTTTGAAAATCTTGCCGACGGCGGTTTTGGGCAGTTCGGGCAGGATTTCCACATGCTTGGGAATCGCCGCCTTTTCCCCGATATGCTTCTTCATATATGCCAGCAGGTCTTCGGGCGAGACCTCGGCCCCGTCCACCAGTTCCACATAGACGCAGGGCAGTTCGCCGGAATGTTTGTCCGGCTGCCCGATGGCACCGGCAAAGGCCACGTCGGGATGGCCGGCGAGGGCCTCTTCAATCTCGGCGGGGTCGATGTTGTGGCCGCCGCGGATGATCAGATCCTTGGCGCGGCCGGTAATCCAGACATAGCCATCGCTGTCCACACGCCCCAGATCGCCGGTGCGCAGGTATTTTCCGTCCGCGAACAGGCCGACATTCTTGTCTTCCTCGGTATAGGTGTGGCCGGTGTAAACGCCCGGGTTGCTGACGCAGATCGCGCCG
>JALWQC010000158.1 GCA_027080755.1 Paracoccaceae bacterium | reverse complement strand
GGTAAAACGGGTTCGGCAGCAGCACCACCGGCTGTTGGCCGTTCTTTTCCTCGGGGCAGAGCGCAAGTGCCGCGTTGAACAACCCCTCGCGGGTGCCGTTCAGGGACAGGATGTTTTTGTCCGGGTCCGGCGGCGCGATATCAAAGCGCCACTCCAGCCAACCGGCAATCGCCGCGCGCAATTCGGGAGAGCCGTCATTGGGCGGGTATTTGTTGAAACCGGCCGCATATTCCGACAGCAGTTCCGGCACAAAGGCGGAGAATTTGTGTTTCGGCTCGCCAATGGACATATGCAGGGGGGCGCCACCGCCTACATGGGGGTCCAGCAGGGCGCGCAGGCGCGGAAAGGCATATTCCGGCAGGTCGGAAAACCGCTTGGGATACTGCATGTGGACCTCAATCGTTTGCGGGGTCTATGCGCCCCTTTGGCGCCAGTTTACAGGGAAGCGGCGCGCGGGTCCAGCCTGTGTTGTGAATGGCTGGAGGCACCGGTGTTAAGGAAGTATTCACCTTCGCGGATTTGGCATCCTGTTGATATTGCGACATAAGCTGGCATCCACCAGACCACTAAACCGGTTTAGTAGTTTTGAAAACTCAAAATTAGGTTGAGTTGGCCAGGGCTAACCTCACACCACCCTTTCGGCCGTCCTGTTGGACGCTCACGGTTGATCGATCAAATATGTCTGTGCAGTTTTCAGCGCGCTCTCAAAGTCGGCGCCGGTATCAAAAAAGCTGATGCCATAGCTAAGGGAATCCTTTTCGTGCCGGGCTGACACAGCTATTTGACGTTCCAGAAACTTGGTTCGGAAGGCAGCGCCTTCGTCCGCCAGCCAGTTGTTGGCTTCGGACGGATAGCGGCGACTTCCAGATCATCATGCTGTCCCGATACTCCATCAATACCGGCTCCATGTAGTCCGACCCGTAGCATGTCTGTGCTGAAGTAGGGAATACCGTGCTTGTGCAATAACCGCAGCGCAAGCGTGGTTTTTCCGCTCCTGCTCGCACCACCGATCCGGTAGATCATCCCCGCACGACGTTTTCCATCGCCGCCCCCAGCCGCAGGGCGCGACGGTCCTGCATCGGCGGAACCATCAGGGATATGCCGCAGCCGATCATATCGGTCGGCAGGGTCAGCACTGCCAGCCCCATCAGATTGCCGATCCGTGTATTGCGCAGGGCCAGCAGGTTTTCCGATATGAAATAGGCATGATCCGTTTCCAGCCGCTCGATATTGGGCGGCAGAATTGGCGAGGTCGGGATCAGCACCGCATCGAAACGCGCGGTCTCTTCCAGATAGATATCGCGGATTTCCCGCAGGCGGGTCCAGTCGCGGATGTATTGCACGGCGGAAAATTCCCGGCCGGCGCGGAACCGTTCACGCACGGGGGGGAACATGGCGTCGGGGTCGGCCTCTATCATTTCGCCCCATTCGGCGTAGGCCTCGGAAGTGAACAGACAGGCGGCGAGGGTCATGGCCTCGGCCACCTCGGGGATGCGGATACGTTCGACGACACCGCCGGCGGCCTCGATATGGTCGATCGCGGACAGGAAGGCCACGCGCGGCTCGGGGCGGATGTCCTCCATCGCGACGGTTTCCAGAATGGCGAAACGGCGGTTTTTCAGCCCCGCACCGGCCAGATCGGGGGCGGGCTGGTTGGCCATGATCGCGGTCAGGGTTGCGGCGTCCTCTACCGTGCGGCACAGCGGGCCGACGGTGTCGAAGCTGCGGCACAGCGGCACCACCCCGCGTGTGGAC